>CAXMSR010000093.1:0-6293 GCA_964195725.1 uncultured Kiloniellaceae bacterium
ACCGCTCACCCGACAGCCCCGTAGGCACCCTGAGTGTAACCCCGTTGGCCTCGCTTGAGACTCCTGTAGCCGAGTTGATGAAGATGGCCGAGGGCGGACGCGACGAAGTGAGGTTGGCTAACTCAGCGGTCTCAAAAGCCGACGCCGCCAAAGAGCTCGCTAAAGTGCAGAACTATCCAAACTTCAAGATGGGTTTTTTCTACGCAGGGATCGGAAACCCCGACAGTGGAACAATGGCACCGCCGGAAGACGCCGGACGCGATGCCGTCGGTATCCAGTTCGGGTTGAGCATTCCCCTCTGGTGGGACAAAAATTCGGGCAGAGAAGCTAAAGCTGTCGCCGACCGCTCGCGTGCCGTCTCAAAGCGCAGCGCACGCATAAATGAAACGCGGAGCATGCTTCACAACATTTTCTTCAAGCTGAAAACATCCGAACGTCTGGTCGCGCTCTACCGCGACGAACTCCTGCCGCAGGCGACATCATCGATTGAAACCGCCGAAACCTGGTTTCGCCAGGGAGAAGGCAGCTTCTCGGATTTCATCGAGGCTCAGGCCGTTCTCTACAACTTTCAATTGGCGATGTATCGGGCGCGTGCCGACTACGGCAAAGCGTTGGCTGACCTTGAAGGCGTAATAGGTCAACCTGCGATCGGGGAGAGGGCAAAATTATGATGCGACCTATTTCACTGAGCGTCCTCGGGCTCCTCATGATAGCCGGAGCGTCCTCGGCAAACTACGATGAGCTGACCCGGGAGTTGGAAGCCTTCGAGCCAAAACCCTATCTGCTCAGCTCGCCCGGCGCTAACGCCGCTTCCACTCAAAACACCGCCTCTGACGAGCGCTTCGAGCAAGAAGTCCAAGCGCTAAAAGAGCTGAAAGCGGCGTACGCAGCCGCCTTCAAGTATCCTTCGGCTGAAAAAAGCTTTTACCTGCCAACTAAGCACCAAGGCACCGAGGCCGAGCTTATCGGCACCAGTGACGAAGCAGCGACTGCTGCGATCTCCGGCTCACTGGCTCTCTCGACACTGGACACATTGGTGTTCACGCGCAACCGGGGAATCCGCAGTGCGGCCCAGCGGCGTTTGGCAGCCTTGGAGTCGATAAGCCAGGTGACGCATCTGGACGAGATTTTGCGCTCCTACTCCGTTTTCACCGAATCGGTGATGACGGGAATCGGCCCCGCGAAGGGCAAAGACACCATTCGCAACAAATTCCCCTTCCCCGCCACCCTGGCGCTGAAAGGGCGCGTCGCCGCCCGCGAGGTCGATATCGCTCACGAGAACTTTGAGATCACCGTACGGGACGCGATAACTAAAGCGAGAACAGCCTGGTGGAATCTCCTTTATATCCGCCGTGCGACCGAAGTGACCAGCGAGACGCTGGCGCTGCTTCATCGCATGGAGAGTGTTGCCACGGTCATCTACGAATCGGGCAAGACGAGCTTTCAGGACGTTATCCGCATCCGCGTCAAGCGCGAGACCCTGGCGGAAAAGCTGGTCACCTATCTGGAGAAGGAAAAAAATCTCCACGCGCTCTTGCTGCAAACTGTTGACCTCCCTATAGGTACGCAGGTCGGCGCGCTTGATATTGACGACGCTATCCTGCCGACGACCGGGCTTACCAACGAAGCAACCCTCGGCAAGATCGCCCAGTCAGACAGGCAAGAGCTCAAACGCATGAGAGCGATGATCTACAAGATGGAGTCGATGATCGAGATGTCTGCAACGATGATCATCCCGCCCTTCACCTTGGGTTTTTCCTTCTATGACGATCAACCCGTCCTGCAAACCGGGACTGGTGCCATGAAATCCACCTTCGCTACGACGACAACGGCCTCCATGGGCGCAGGACTGCCGAAAATGCCCTGGTACGGCGTAGGCGACGCCTACCTGAACGAAACGAGGCGCAAGCTCTCCGCCCTGCAAAACAGCCTGGTTGACGCTGAGACCAAGACCGCGACGATGGTACGTATGGCGTGGTTCGAGTTAGACCTGGCCGGGCGCGAGTTCGAGCTGTTCGATGCCAAATTGATCGAACTTACCAGAGCTGCGCTTGATGTTTCGCTTACGGGGTACGAAGCGGGGAAAGCCACTTTCGCCGATGTCATAGGCTCCTATACAGGATGGCTCCAGACGAGCCTCGCGCTGGAGCGGCACCGTGCCGATTACGGCATAGCCGTGGCGCGCCTGGAGCAAGTGGTTGGAACGCGGCTGTCCGAGTTAAACACGACAAAATCCGATGGCAATATGGATGGAGAGAGATAGATATGGAAGCGAATCCGAAAAGCAACATGAAGACTTCCGTCTTTAAAATCGCGGCGGTAACAGCGATTGCGACCCTTGGGCTTGCAGGCGGCGGAGCATATTTCTTGGGGTACCTCGGCAACCCTGCTGCCGAGCACCGGGAACACGAAGCCGGGCAAACCTCGCAAGCCGAAGAGCCCACTCTCTACTCTTGCGGAATGCACCCGCAGATTATTGCCGAAGAGCCCGGCGAGTGCCCTATCTGCGGCATGACGTTGACTCCCATACGGGACGCAGGCGCAGAAGTAGCGTCGACGGGCGAGCGAAAAGTGCTCTACTGGCGCGCGCCGATGAACCCGACCGAGATCTATGAAAACCCCGGAAAATCAAATATGGGCATGGACCTTGTGCCGGTCTACGAGGATGAGATGATCGGGGGCGTGGTGGTCAAAATCGACCCCGTCACCCAGCAGAACATGGGGATACGAACCGCCACGGTGACCAAAGGCCCTCTGGTGCGCAATATCAACACTTACGGTCACATAACTTATGACGAGACCCGCACCGCCCAGGTAAACCCGAGGTATAGCGGCTGGATCGAAAAGCTCTACGTAGACGTCACCGGGAGCCATGTCCGCAAGGGAGAGCCGCTTTTTGCTATCTACTCCCCCGAGCTCGTCGCCGCCCAGGAAGAGTACCTGATCGCCTATCGAAGCCTGCAAAAGCTTGAAAAAAAGGGCGTCTCCGACCTGCTCGAATCAGCCCGGCGGCGTTTGATGAATTTCGGCGTGGCCAAAAGAGAAATCGCCAGGCTGGAAAAAAGCAGGAGTGTTGAGCGCACCATTACCATCCGTTCGCCTTTTACCGGCATCGTCACACACAAGAACGCCGTTGAGGGCGCTTTTGTCAAAAAGGGAACGCCGGTCTACCAGATCGCCAACCTCGATCGCGTCTGGGTAGAGGCGCATATCTTCGAGTATGAACTGCCCTGGGTTAAAGTGGGACAGGCCGTGGAGATGAAGGTCCCCTACCTGCCGGGCAAAAGCTATACGGGGCGCGTAGCCTACGTATACCCCTACATGCAGAAAAAGACGCGAGACGTAGTGGTTCGGCTGGAGTTCGACAACCCCGGGCTCGCCCTCAAACCCGACATGTACGCCGATGTCGTGATCAAGAATCAATCCGAAGAAGAAGGTTTCATAGTGCCCTCCGAGGCGGTCATACGCTCAGGCGTGCGCAACGTGGTCTTTGTAACTCGCGGCGACGGAAAATTCACCCCAAGAGACGTTGAGCTCGGCCTTGCTCTTGATGACGGCTTCGTTCAGGTGCTGACCGGGGTCGTCGCCGGAGAAGAGGTGGTCGTCTCCGGGCAATTCCTGCTCGACTCCGAGTCAAAGCTAAAAGAGGCCGTACTGAAGATGCTCGAAGCGAAGGCCGCTGAAGCCGGAAAAGACGAAGCTGAGGATGATTTTTTCTCCGACGTAGAGGAGGAAGACGATTTTTTCAACGACCTCAACGACAAGTAGCCACCCTGGTAGATACGGAAAGAGCCAGTTATGATAGAAAAAATTATTGAATGGTCGATAAACAACAAGTTCATGGTCGTCCTGGCCACGGTGGGGGCCATAGTAGGCGGCGTCATAGCGTTGACCCAGACGCCGCTCGACGCGATCCCCGATCTGTCGGACGTACAGGTTATCATCTACACCGAATACCCCGGCCAGGCACCGCAGGTGGTGGAGGATCAGGTTACCTACCCCCTCACGACGGCGATGCTCTCGGTGCCCTTCGCCAAGGTCGTCCGAGGGTACTCGTTTTTCGGACTGAGCTTCGTCTACATCATCTTCGAGGACGGAACCGACCTCTATTGGGCGCGCTCACGGGTGTTGGAGTATCTAAACTTCGTCGCCGGGCGGCTGCCACAGGGGGTTACCCCCAGCCTTGGCCCCGACGGCACTGGTGTGGGGTGGATCTACGAATATGTCCTTAAAGACACCACCGGCACGCATGATCTGCAAGAGCTGCGCTCGATCCAGGACTGGTATCTCAGATATGAGCTGACCGCTGTGCCCGGCGTCTCCGAAGTAGCCAGCGTAGGCGGTTTTGTAAAGCAGTATCAGGTGGAGGTCGATCCCACCAAGCTCCAGGCCTACAACATCCCCATCCAGAAGGTCAGCATGGCGATCAAGGCCTCCAACAGCGATGTTGGGGGCAAGCTGATCGAGATGGCAGAATCCGAATTCATGGTGCGCGGCCTTGGTTATATCCAGTCAAAGGAAGATATCGAAGATATCGTAGTGGGCGTTGACACGGAGGGGACCCCGATCCTCATCAGGAACATCGCCAACGTCCAGATCGGCCCAGAGCTGCGCCGGGGAATCCTTGAGTGGAACGGCGAAGGCGAGGTAGCCGGTGGCATAGTCGTTATGCGCTACGGCGAGAACGCCCTTGAGGTCATCGAGAACGTAAAGAAGAAGCTGGACGAGCTGAAAAAGGGGCTGCCGGAAGGCGTCGAGATTGTAGAGGCCTACGACCGATCGGGGCTTATCAACCGCGCAGTCAAGACGTTGACCACAAAGCTTATCGAAGAGATGGCGGTGGTGGCGGTTATCTGTATCCTCTTCCTGCTGCACTTTCGATCGGCGTTCGTGGCCATCTTTACCCTCCCGGTCGGAATATTGCTCTCCGTGCTCGTCATGAGGCTCTTCGGGATCAACGCCAACATCATGAGCCTGGGAGGGATCGCCATCGCCATCGGCGTCATGGTCGATGCTTCCGTCGTGCTGGTGGAGAACGCCCACAAACACCTTGAGCGCGACCGGGGCAAAAAAACTCACCTCCAGATAATGGTGGACGCTTCCAAAGAGGTGGGGCCAGCGCTCTTCTACAGTCTCCTCATCATCACCGTGAGCTTTCTTCCCGTCTTCGCGCTTGAGGAACAATCGGGGCGGATGTTCAAGCCGCTGGCCTTTACGAAGACCTTCGCCATGGGGACGAGCTCCATTCTCGCCATCACCATCATCCCGGTGCTGATGACCTTTTTTGTTCGCGAGAGCGCCTTTTCACCCGAGACGAGCAGAAAACACCGCCTCTGGACCTGGATCGGCGCAGTTGCGGGGCCGCCGCTGTTGGTCGTCGCGGGTGGGCTGTACGGTCTCGACCTGCCGGGTTGGAGCCTCGCAGCGGCGTTTGGGGTCTCGCTTTTCGCCGTCTTCTGCCTCTATCCCCAGAAGATACTGCCCGAGTCGCGAAACCCGATCAGCCGCTTCTTCATCTGGCTCTATGTGCCCTTCATCAACCTCGTGCTCAAGTGGCGCAAGGTGACGGTGGTTGTGGCTATTTTGATGGTCGCGGTCACCTGGTACCCGCTCTCGAAGCTCGGCAGCGAGTTCATGCCGCCGCTAGACGAGGGCGATCTTCTCTACATGCCCACAACCTTGCCGGGGGTCTCTATCACCAAGGCGCGCGAGCTCCTCCAGCAGACGGACAAGATCATCCAGTCCTTCCCCGAGGTGCATCACACCCTCGGCAAGATCGGTCGCGCCGATACAGCCACCGACCCGGCGCCGCTCTCCATGATTGAAACCACGATTATGCTGAGACCCCACGTCGAGTATGAACAGGTCCCGGTGGAGCGCGTCTTCTCAAACTGGCCCGAACTGCTAAGGGAACCCCTGACGTGGATATGGCCGGAAGTGGAGAACGGCAAAATTCTGCACGAGTGGCGCAAAAAACAGGAGGACAGATGGTTCTCCGGCTGGCCCGGCGTGCTTAAGGCGCCGCTGACATGGTTCTGGCCCGAAGAGCGCTACATCACCTCTGACGAGCTGGTGGACGATATGGACCGGGCGATCCAGTTCCCCGGCCTCACCAACGCCTGGACGATGCCCATCAAGACGCGCCTGGACATGCTGGCCACGGGCATCAAGACGCCGGTCGGCATCAAGGTCGCTGGTCCCGACCTGGCCGTGCTCGAGCAGATCGGCGAGCGCATCGAAGCCGTGCTGCGCGACGTTCCGGGCACCTCGAGCGTGTACGCCGAACGCGTCGT
>CAXMSR010000094.1:0-6272 GCA_964195725.1 uncultured Kiloniellaceae bacterium
CCTTCTTGCGCAGTAATTCGACCACCCGCAGCACCAGATCGGTGGCGGTGAGGCCTTCTTTCAGATGACCGGTCAGCCTGAAGCCGACAACCTCGGGGATCAGCATCGAGATCGGCTGGCCCAGCATCGCCGCCTCGGCCTCGATGCCGCCGACGCCCCAGCCCAGAACCGACAGACCGTTGATCATGGTGGTGTGCGAATCGGTGCCAACCAGTGTATCGGGTATGGCTATGGGGCCTTCGGGGGTTTCGCGCCGCGCCACCACGTCGGCCAGAAGCTCCAGATTGACCTGATGAATTATCCCGGTAGAGGGCGGCACCACGCGAAAATTATCAAAGGCCTTTTGCCCCCACTGCAGGAACTCGTAGCGCTCTTTGTTGCGCTTGTACTCAAGGAGCGAGTTCTTCGCCATGGAATCTTCGGAGCCAAAGCAATCCACCTGCACCGAGTGGTCGATGACGAGGTCGGCGGGGATGAGGGGATTAATGAGCTTGGGATCACCGCCCAGCCGCGCCATCGCCTCGCGCATCGCCGCCAGATCGACTACGGCAGGCACGCCGGTAAAATCCTGCATCAACACCCGCGCCGGGTGAAAGGCTATCTCGCCGCTGGTGTCGCCCTTCGGGTCCCACCCGGCCAGCGCCTTCACGTCGTCTTCGCTCACCGCGTGGCCGTCACAGCTACGCACTAGCGCCTCAAGAAGTATCTTCAAGGTATTGGGCAGGGTCGAAACAGCCCCGAGCCCCTCGCGCTCCAGCGCGCCAAGGCTCCAGTAACGCAGCTTGCCTTCAGCGGTGTTTAGCTGTGCAATCGAATTAAATGTATCGTTCATATTCAAAGCTCCCGGTCAGTTTCGGAGTTTTTGACCTTTTATTGTCCCAGAGGAATAAATGAATGCTACACTACAGCACGGCAGATTCAGCTTGCCGGGCAGCGAAAGATTACTAAAGGCGGCACTAAAGCGCAACCTCGTCCGACGGGTATTTACCCCCGGCTTTCAAGGTTTGAACCCCATTTCGGGAGGGATATGTTCATGCGACTGCTTAAATGCCCGTTTGCGGCACTCCTTGCGGTTTTAGCCGCTACTATCGCCTTCGGGGCCGAGCCCAGCGTAACGCTGTTAATGCCTTATGACGGCGCGATCCTTCACGCCTCCAAGGCGATGATCCCCTATGAGACGACGCCCCCCCAGTTTGAGCCCGAAGTGACGCAAAACGGCCTGAACACCCCCCGCTACAAATTCGTCGGCGGCAACAATAACGACCTCTACCATCTGAACATCGACCTGGTAGAGGGTAAAAACCGCCTCGTCTGGTTCGATATGGAGAACGAAAAAGAGCTCTTGGCGATAACGCTCTACTACGTCCCGCCCCACAGCCTTAAAAAGGTAAATGTTGCGGGTGCCACCAAGTTTAGCTTTCACCAGAAGGATTTTGAAGCGCGCTGCAACGAGTGCCACTCCATCCCCGAAGAGATGGAGACGGTGCGCGGCCGCCCCATGCAGCCCGCCGGGAAGGTATGCTCGGCCTGCCATCCGGGGATCGACAAGCGAAAGTCCCCGCACAAGCCCTCCGACACCTACGACTGCTTTCGCTGCCACGAGACGGCTTACAAACCGCAACGCTTTGGCATCAACACCTCGATCGCGGCGCTGTGCGGCTACTGCCACGAGGGGTTTATGGAGAAGCTTTTAGGCGAAAAGAAATACGTCCACGGCCCGGTGGCCGGTGGCGCGTGTCTGGCATGTCACGACCCCCACGGCGGCAAATCGGGTGCGATAACGCGCGAGCCCATGCCGCAGCTGTGTCTGCGCTGCCACGACGACACCGTTGACATTAATAAGGAGGGCGTGCTCCACGGCGACCTCGACTGCGACGAGTGCCACTCTCCCCACGGCGGCGACAACCCGACGTTTGTCATAGCCGAAAAGAGCGAGCTCTGCCTTAGTTGCCACGACAAGCCAACCGACGAGATGGGCGGCCACCTTATGCCGGGCCACCCCAGCGAAGGCCCCGTAGACCCCTCGAAGCCCGGCAAGCCCTTATGGTGCCTTAGCTGCCACAAGGTACACAGCCAGGTTGATATTTCACAAACCAACTGGCAGGAAGACGTCAAGATGCAGCGAAAGTTCTGTAACCGCTGCCACTACTAGACAAGCCCCCGGATAAACAACAAAAGCCCTGCAAGGTCGAACCTTTGCAGGGCTTTTTAAATTTCAGGGGCGAATTGGTTATGCGCTAGCGCCCTAAAGCAGTATCCGTTCGGGGTGCGAGTAGATCGTGAACTTTCCACCCTTCGCCGACCCCACCAGCGTCACGTTGCCATCGATGGCGCGCAGCACCGCCTGATGCGTGGGCGAGCCGCGCGCGATACAGATGGCGATACCGGCACGCTGCGCCTTGTGCAGTATCTCCGAAGAGGTGCGGCCCGAGTTTATCAGGATGCACTCGGACAGCTTCACCCCGTCTATCAACCCCTGCCCTATCACCTTGTCCACGGCGTTGTGCCTGCCTATGTCGTCGATGGCTTTTAAAGGGTCGGCCCCCGCCACGCTTAGTCCGGCGGTGTGGACACCCCTTGTGTCTCTGGCGCGGTTAAGCCAGCGGGCCAACGCCGACACCCGGCCCCCCTCAAGGGTGATGGTGTTGACCAGGCGCCTTCTCGACGCGAGCTCGACCACGTCGGCGTAGACCACGCCCTTGCCGCAACCGGAGGTGTAAACACGTTTACCCAGCTGTGCGGTGTCGGGGGTACGCTCCAGAGCGCACTCGACCACCCAGCGAATTGAATCCACCGAGATCGACTTAATTTCACTGTATTTGCGTATAAGGGCCGAGGAGAAGAGAAACCCCACCGCCATCGCCTCAAGCTCGGTAGGGGTACACTGAAGCGTCGCCAGCTCGACCCCGTTGGCGGTTATGGTTAGCGGCACCTCGGTGGCTACCGGCCTCGTATCCAAGACCCCTTCGCCTCCGCTACAGATGACAACCTCCATATCGGTTGAAGCGCCAAGTTCATCGCTGTCGTGCATTTAACGGCCTTTCGCGGTAGTGCGTAATGAAAAGAATGACTTAGGTTACCAGACAAAGCGCCCTGTTACCGCACGATAATTTTCGCGTGTGCGAAGCCTGCTTCGCCAAAAGCCAACCACGCCCCGCAGAGCACCCGGCCAACGCGCAATTAAGGCCGCCAGAGCACATAGCCACCGAATAGTTACGACACATTCGACGACGCAAATCGATGAATGAAAACTCAATCTCGCAGCCAAACACCGCTTAAACAAAAATGGTGACAAACCACCCGTGATATCTGCTAGAATAGGGGTTCTGTCTAAACACCCCTGGTCAGCGGCCCGGGGTGTTTGTCCGTTTACCGTAAAAAAACAGCAAGGACTGCAAAATGCCTAACGTAGTAGTCGTCGGCGCCCAGTGGGGCGACGTAGGCAAAGGAAAAATAGTCGATATATACAGCCATAATGCCGACATCATAGTGCGCTATCAGGGAGGCAATAACGCGGGCCACACCCTGGTAGTAGATGGACGCAAAATAATCCTGCACCACATCCCCTCGGGGATGCTGCACGAGGGCAAGGTATGCATCATCGGAAACGGCGTAATAGCCGATCCGGGCATATTACTGGAAGAATTCGACCGTCTGGCGGCACACGGCAGGCCGGTGACCCCCGAAAACCTCCTCATCTCCGAGGCGACCCACGTCATCCTCCCCTGCCACAAGAGCCTGGACAAGGCCCGCGAAATAAGCGCCGGGAAAAACAAGATCGGCACCACCGGACGCGGCATCGGCCCCTGCTATGAAGACAAAGCAGCGCGGCGCGGCATACGCATGGGCGACTTGAAAAATCCCGAACAAGTCCGCGAAAAGCTCGAAGTACTGCTAAAAGAGAAAAACGCCCTGATAGCCGGTCACTACGGCGGCGAAGCCCTGGATCTGGACGAAATCTACAATGAGCTGATGCAGCAGGCCGAGCGCCTGATTCCGCACATAACCAACACCACGACGTTGCTGCACAAGTGGAGCCAAGAAGGCAAAAACATCCTCTTCGAAGGGGCACAGGGCGCGCTGCTAGACCTCGATCATGGCACCTACCCCTTCGTCACCAGCTCCAACACCCTGTCGGGCAACGCCTCAACCGGCACGGGACTAGGCCCCAACAAACTGGAAAACATAATCGGCATCACCAAAGCCTACGCCACACGCGTCGGCGAAGGCCCCTTCCCCACCGAACTATTCGACGACACCGCCGAGCACCTGCGCAAAAAAGGCGCTGAATTCGGCTCGACCACCGGGCGGCCCCGCCGCTGCGGCTGGCTAGACCTCGTCGCACTCAAACACGCCGCACAGCTAAACGGCCTCACCGGCCTAGCCGTCACCAAAATAGACGTCCTCGGCGGCCTCGACGAAATCAAAGTCTGCACAGGCTATAAAATAAACGGCGAAATCATAGACTACTTCCCAAGCCGTACCGAACAACTGACCGGCCTGACCCCCATCTACCACACAATGCCCGGCTGGCAAGACGACCTGACCAACATATCGCACTTGGGCGACCTCCCGAAAGAAGTCGTCAACTTGCTGAGATATATGGAAAAAGCAGTAGACTGCCCGGTAGTGCTTGCATCCGTAGGCCCAGGGCGAGAAGAAACATTGGAAATACTTAATCCCTACGCCACCTAAAGCTTGACGAACGAAAAACAAACGAGTATAAAAACAAATCTCAAATGCATGGGCCGTTAGCTCAGTTGGTAGAGCATCTGACTTTTAATCAGGTGGTCCTGGGTTCGAGTCCCGGACGGCTCACCATGAATAACAAGGGGTTACAGCAAATAGCTGTAACCCCTTTTTCTTTATTTTGCTCCTTGGCTAACAATCTGGCTAACACTTGGAATAAAACCATTCTGGAGACCCAGGTGGCGAGTGATATTGTGGCGGGGGTTAAAGATGGCGGGCGCTAATTACATCTAGCGATCAGCCAAGCAAGCAGCGCCAGAATGAAGACAAAAATCATATTCCTACCGACTCGCTTGGTTTCCTTCCCTTCGGTTATTTCTCTTTCATCTGTAACCATCACCAAACCTGGATCTCGTAACCACCGTCCTCTAAGCCCCCACTGGAGCGAGTAGGGTCAAACTATAAATCACAGTTTTTCATGGTCCATATATAGCCGTACTGAAAGGTTCTTCGCCTAGGCCCATACCAGAGAATCGAATGGCAAAAATTAGCTTTAAGCTAACTTCCTGAGTATATTATCGCCATCATTGTAGGCTTACCCGGCCCTAGCCCCCTGAATGCGTGGGGTTTGGAGGAGTCCAGATAAACGGTGTCGCCCTCTTCCAAAAGGTGAGTTTCGTCACCGTACTCAAGCTCAATCTTGCCGCTGACGATCTGGATGAACTCTTCTCCATCGTGGGCCATCGGGTGGACATCTGCGCCCTTTTCGGGATCAAAGGTGACGAGAAAGGGCTCCATCGTCTGCCCCACCATATCGTCGCGGATCATCGCCTGATAGGTGTAGCCCTGCTCGGGTTCGCGCGGCGGGCCACCCTTTCTATCGACTACCGAGAACTCTGCGGCCTTGCAGACGCTGAAGAGTTCCCGCCGCTCGCCACGCTCGTGCAGGATGTGCCCCATACGCGAGCCGAGGACTCGGCTGACCTTGATGACCATCCCGATCGAGGGAACCTCGTCGCCAGCCTCAAATGCGCTGAGGCGCTCTACCGGAACCCCGGTCATCTTCGCCACCTGCTCAACGCTCAGATCCTGAGCCTGGCGGAGTTTTCTTATTCTTTCACCGATATTTTCGTTCATCTATCCAATCTCCATGAAACCATCAATCCTCATTCGAACCGGCCATAGCAGCCAGCGCCCTGATCCTGCGCCAGTTGCGTTCTATCGAAGGGCGAAGATCTTGGGCGGTGATACCTGATTTGCTGAACCTGCGCTGGAGCGACAGATATAACTCTAGCGCCTCGTCCGAGTTCTCCGGTTCCACGTTCACTGTGAGTCTTCCTCCCTCCGCGAGCTCAAGTACGGCAAACAACCCTGATCTCACAGCCATCCTCACCAGCTCCACCCCCAGCGCCGGCTCCGACTTCCACCCTGTGGGACAGGGCGCAAGTACATGGAGAAAGCGAAAGCCCCGCACGTCCAGGGCGTGGCGCATCTTTCGCACCGCGTCCTCCGGGTGGGCTATGCTTACCGTGGCCTGATATGGAATGCGGTGGGCAGCCATGATGGAAAAGATGTCTTTTTTC
>CAXMSR010000095.1:0-6222 GCA_964195725.1 uncultured Kiloniellaceae bacterium
AGGAGATTCAGGTGGTTGGCTGCTATTGTCTCCCATCTGCTGCGATTTTTCCGTTTCCGGGGGGCTGAACTTCCCCGCTACCTGCTTGAAAGAAATTGGAACGCTCCGCCACGTTGGGCTCAACCCTCTTCGGGCTCTAGCAGTTCTATAATGTCCGGCGGGAGCCGCATCACCTTTCCGCCCTTGTCGGTGTTGGCGTTCTGGGTCTCGCCATCCACCAGGAGCCCCCCCTCTTCGTCTACGATCTCGTAGCTGAATTTTACCCGCGCGCCCCTGGCGCTTATGATGCGCGTGCGCACGGTGAGCAGATCGTCATAGCGCGCAGGGCGTTTGTAGCGAAGAGACGCCGACACCACCGGAAGGTAGAGCCCGCGCGCTTCGATCTCGCGATAGGTCATCCCCTTGGCGCGCAGGTATTCGTTTCGCCCTATCTCAAAAAACCGGAGGTAGTTGGCGTAGTAGACCATCCCCATCTGGTCGGTGTCGCCGTAGATTACGCGATAGGTTGTCTCGACTACCACAGCCTCTTGCTCCCGACGATGTGGCCCATCAGCTCGTGGGCGTGGGCCACCGTCAAATTGGCGTCGCGCGCGTGCTGCTCGCTATAGCCCCTGCCCTCTGCCCCGCACGCCTCTTTGCCCTCTTTGCCCTCTTCAAGCAGCACGAAGGGCACCGGGTCGTGGGTGTGGGTGCGCAGCTCTACCGGCGTGGGGTGGTCGGGCATGAGCAGGATCGTGTAGGGCTCGCCTTTGCGCTCAAGCTCTTCCCAGACGGGGCCGACTATCTGGCTGTCAAAATCCTCGATCGCCTTGATCTTGATGTCGATGTCGCCGCTGTGGCCCGCTTCGTCGGGGGCCTCAACGTGCAGATAGACGAAATCGCCGCTCTCCAGCGCTTCTAGCGCGGCTAGCCTTTTGCCCTCGTAGTTGGTGTCTATCCACCCCGTCGCGCCCTCGACGATGGGGCAGCGAAGCCCTGCCATTATCCCGATCCCGCGAAGGAGGTCTACAGCACTTATGACCGTCCCCGTAAGGCCGAACTTGTCGGCGTAGGTCTCCATCGCCGGCGGGGTGCCCTGCCCCCAGAGCCAGATCGAGTTGGCCTCTTTTTTCCCCTCGTCATGCCGCTCTATATTGGCGGGGTGGCCCTTTAGAAGTATCTGCGAGCCGGTCATCATCCCTATCAGCAGCTCGGAGCCGGGGCCCGTGGGGAGATAATCCTGGATCGCCTTGCCGATTATGTCGTGGGGGGGTGTTGTGACTGCGCCGGTCTCGCCGTCGCGCCAGACAAACAGGTGCCGGTAAGAGACGCCGGGGTAGAACTCCAGCCCCTCTTCCGAGAGCTCTTTCGCTAGCGTCTCCACAATGCGCCGCGCCTCTTCGGTGGTGATGTGCCCGGCGTTAAAGTCATGCATGAAGACGTGGCTGTTGCTGGCGATGAGCGTCACCAGGTTCATCCGGTAGGCTACGTCGTTGGGGCCGAGCTCCACCCCCATCGACGCCGCCTCAAGGGGCGCGCGCCCGGTGTAGCACTGGGTCGGATCATAGCCAAAAACACTGAGGTTGGCGACATCGGACCCCGCCGGATAGCCCTGGGGGACGGTGTGGGTGAGCCCCAGCACACCCCGGGACGCCAGACGATCCATGTTGGGGGTCTTCGCGAGCTGCAATGTCGTCAGCCCACCCCTCTCTTTAATGGGGTTGCCCGACATTCCGTCACCTAAAAGAACAGCTATCTTCATCGTCGCACACAGCTCCGAATGGTAGGGGCTACGCCTGGGCGAAGCACTTGGTCAAAGGGCTAATCGGGCAAAGAGCTTAAATCTCTACGCGGATCACTACAGGCACGCCCTCGATTACGCCCAGCGAAGAGATCTTCTCCAGCGCGGCTTTTACGTCAGCCTCGCGGGCCTCGTGGGTCAACATCACCAGGGGCACGGCCTGCCCGGCGTCGCGACCCTTCTGGACGACGTTCTCCAACGAGATGGAGTGCTCGCCCAGCACACCGGCGATCTTTGAGAGCACACCCGGCTTGTCCAACGCGAGAAAACGCATGTAGTAGTGGCAGCGCACCTCCCCCATCGGCTTTAGCTTCGCGGATGGAATCTGGTCGGTCTTGAATCCCAGCGGAGGCACGCGCCCGGTGACACCGTTCATCACGTCGCGCGCAAGCTCTATCAGGTCGCCCACTACAGCGCTGGCGGTGGCCTCGCGCCCGGCACCCTGTCCGTAGTACATGGTGGGGCCAAGAAAGTCGGCGTCGGCATAGACCGCGTTGTAGACGCCGCGCACCGAGGCCAGCAGATGATCGGCCGGGATGAGGGTGGGGTGTACCCGCGCCTCTACCACTTCGCCATCGAACTTGGCTATGGCCAAGAGCTTGGCCTCGTAGCCGAACTCCAGGGCGTACTCGATGTCCTGCGGCGTCAGCGCGCCGATACCCTCGGTGTAGACCTCGTCGAACTTCACTTTTTGGCCGAAGGCCATCGTCGCCAGAAGCGTCAACTTGTGGGCCGCGTCCACGCCCTCCACGTCGAAGGTGGGGTCGGCTTCGGCGTAGCCCAGCCTCTGGGCCTCGGCCAGCACGCACTCGAACGATTCGCCCTTCTCTTTCATCTCGGTGAGGATGTAGTTGGTGGTGCCGTTGAGTATCCCGTAGAGGGTTTTT
Source organism: uncultured Kiloniellaceae bacterium (assembly GCA_964195725.1). Lineage (GTDB taxonomy): Bacteria > Desulfobacterota > Deferrisomatia > Deferrisomatales > BM512 > CAXMSR01. The sequence goes on from CAXMSR010000095.1 coordinate 2,668, forward strand.
ATATTGTTGGCCGCCATCCCCTCGCGCACCGAGCGCAGGATGGGGATGCCGCCGCCGACAGCTGCCTCGAAAGCGATGTCGCTGCCGCTCTCTTGCGCGACCGCCAGTATCTCGTCGCCATGCACCGCCATCAGCGCCTTGTTGGCGGTGACTACATGTTTGCCGTTTTTTAGCGCCTTCAGGACAAAGGTCTTGGCGGGCTCGTAGCCGCCCACCAGCTCGACCACCAGCTCGACGGCGGGGTTGTCCAGAACGTCGCCCACGTCGGTGGACAGAAGCGCCTTGTCGATCTCTATGCCGCGATCGGTCTCGATGTCCAGATCAGCGATCTTCACCAGGCGCAGCTTCGCACCGAGGCGGCGGGAGATGACGTCTTCATTCTCTAAAAGGACCTGGGCGACCCCTGCGCCAATCGTCCCAAAACCTATTATTCCTACACCAATTTCACGCATCGTTTTCTATCCTGTATGACGGCTAACCGTCCTGTTTACGAAACATTTCGCGGATACCCGCAGCGGCCTGCTGAAGGCGCATCTCGTTCTCGATAAGGGCAAAGCGCACATGACCCTCGCCGTACTCGCCAAAACCTATGCCGGGGCTCACCGCCACCTTGGCCTCGCGCAGCATGTGTTTGGAGAACTCCACCGAGTTCATGTGCGCGAACTGCTCGGGAATCTTGGCCCAGACGAACATGGTGGCCTTTGGCGGCTCGATCTCCCACCCGGCGCGCGCCAAGCCGGTAATCAGCTTATCGCGGCGATTCTGGTAGACGTTGCAGATCGACTGCGACACATGGTCGGGGCTGTCGAGCGCGATGATGGCTGCTATCTGGATGGGCTGGAACATGCCGTAATCCAGATAGGACTTAATGCGCACCAGCGCGTTGACCAGTTTCCTGTTACCCACGCAAAAGCCCACGCGCCACCCCGCCATGTTGTAGCTCTTGGAGAGGCTGTAGAACTCGACGGCGATATCTTTTGCGCCGGGCACCTGAAGGACGCTGGGGGCCTTGTAGCCGTCAAAGCAGATATCGGCGTAGGCCAAATCATGCACCAGTATGATATTGTGCTCGCGGCAAAACGCGACGATCTTCTCCATGAAGGCCAGATCGACCACCTTGGTGGTGGGGTTCTGCGGGAAGTTGAGCATCAACATGCGCGGCCTGGGCCAGATAGTCTTGGTGCCGTGCTCCAGCCGGGCGATGAAGGCATCGCCGCTGTCGTCGAGATCCCCCACATGAATGGCGCGCACCTGGGCGTCGGAGAGCACCGAGGCGTAGGCATGGATCGGGTAGTTGGGGTTGGGCACGAAGACGACGTCGCCGGGCGCCAGAACAGCCATCGCCAGATGGGCCAGCCCCTCTTTGGCGCCCAGGGTGGCGCACACTTCCGTCTCGGGGTCCAGATCGACGTCGTAGCGGCGCTTGTCCCAATTGGCCATCGCCACGCGCAGCTTCGTGATGCCGCGAGAGACGCTGTAGCGGTGGTTGCGCCCCTTCTGCGCCGCCTCGGTAAGCTTGTCCACTATATGCTGGGGGGTGGGCAGATCGGGGTTGCCCATGCCGAGGTCTATGATATCTTCGCCGCTTCTGCGCGCCGACATCTTCAGCTCGTCGACCTCTTTGAAGACGTAGGGGGGCAGGCGTTGGATTCGATGAAACTTGCTCTCGTCAATAAACATCTGTTCTTCGCTCCGCTATAGCAGTGGCAATGGGAACTTTTTATGATACGCTAGCCAAGATAACCGGTCAACGGATTTCGCCCTAAACACAAGTGATACCGGGTATTTTTGCCCCACCGATTGACCAACCGGGGGTGTTTGAGGTAGTTTTCACCCACACACCCATTCTTAACGAGGAAATACACTTATGGAACGCTTTCCCTTGCACAGGGCCGTGCTGGTTGTGATGGGCCTGTTCATATTGATGATGCTCTTTGAATCGTTTAGCGGCCCCGCCGAGATGACGGGCCCGACTGTGACGGTGCCCTACTCTACCTTCAAGGCCGAAGCGCGACGCGGCAACATCCGCCGCGTGCTGATAAGCGAGGGTGAGATAACCGCCGAGCTGATCTCGTCCATAACTATCGGGAAAACCCAAACCGAGGCCGCGCGCATACGCAGCGGCATGCCGCCGCTAGACGACCCCGAGCTGCTAAAGCTGCTGGAAGAAAACGGCACCGAGATATCGGCCAGCTCCGAGGACGATTCGAGCGTGTTTCTGTCGATCCTCATAAATATTCTGCCCATAGGGCTGCTTATCGGATTCTTCATCTGGTCGAGCAAGCGCGCCAGCGCGCGCCAGCAGCAGATGGGGCCCTTCGACTCCTTCGGAAAAGCGAAGGTCAAAGAGTTCGACGAGTCGATGCCCAAAACGAGCTTTGACGACGTCGCCGGGATGGCTGCGCAAAAGCGTGAGCTTGAAGAGGTGGTCGACTTTCTCAAGAACCCGGAAAAATACGAGCGCATCGGCGGGCGTGTGCCCAGGGGCATCCTGCTCATGGGCCCCCCCGGCACCGGCAAAACACTCTTGGCGCGCGCGGTGGCAGGCGAAGCCGAGACCCCGTTTCTCTCCATCTCGGCCTCGGAGTTCATCGAGATGTTCGTCGGCGTAGGGGCCTCGCGGGTACGCGATCTGTTCGCCAAAGCCCGTGAGAAGGCACCCAGCATCATCTTCATCGACGAGATCGACGCCGTGGGGCGCTCGCGCGGCGCAGGGCTGGGCGGCGGCCACGACGAGCGCGAGCAGACGCTGAACCAGCTGCTGGGCGAGATGGACGGCTTTGAAGGGCACGAGCGCGTGATAGTCATCGCCGCCACCAACCGCCCCGACGTTCTCGACTCGGCGCTTATGCGTCCGGGGCGCTTTGACCGTCAGGTGATGGTGGATATGCCGGTCATGGAAGACCGGGTGGCGATCCTTGGGGTACACACCCGAAAGATCCCCGTGGCCGACGACGTGGACCTTAGGATCATCGCGCGCGGCACCCCCGGCATGAGCGGCGCTGATCTGGAGAACCTCTGCAACGAAGCTGCTCTTTTTGCCGCCAGAGGCACCGGCGACGTAGTAACCATGAAGAACTTCGACGACGCCAAAGACAAGGTGCTGATGGGGGTCGAGCGCCCCAACCTGTCCGACGACGACGAGAAGAAGATAACCGCCTACCACGAGAGCGGGCACACCCTGGTGGCGCGGCTGATAAAGGGGATGGACCCGGTACACAAGGTCACCATCCTGCCGCGCGGTTTCGCGCTGGGCGTCACCCAGATGATCCCGGAGAAAGACCGCACTTCGGCAAACAAGACCTACCTCATGGGCAAGCTCGCCGTCTTCATGGCGGGCCGCTCGGCCGAACAAGTAGTCTACAACGACACCTCCACCGGGGCGGGCAACGACCTGAAGCAGTGCACCGATCTGGCCGAGAAGATGGTCTGCCAGTGGGGTATGAGCGAAAAGCTCGGCCCCTTAAGTTTCAACCGGGGCGAAGAGCACCCGTTTCTCGGCCTCAAGCTGGCCACGGAAAAGACCTTCAGCGAGAAGACGGCCTGGATCATCGA
>CAXMSR010000096.1:0-6216 GCA_964195725.1 uncultured Kiloniellaceae bacterium
TAACGGCCTGCTGGTCCATGATCTATCCTTTCAGGGCGTGCTTGAGGGCTTGCAAGTGGCTTTATTGTAACGCTTTTCGCATTATGTCACAATGACACTCCATAAACGGCAAGTGAAGTGAAAAGTAAAATACTTGACCTGAGTCAATTGTAATTTTCGGCACCGGTAGTAGTCTGATCCCGGCAAGCACTTTTTATCACAAGCTGACGGGCGAGGTTATTGTTCGCCAGCGCATTTGAAAGCGGCAGGGTAGCGGATGTTACGATTTACAATCCTATTGGCAGCACTGCTGATTTTACCCGCTACAAACGCCATGTCAGACGGCGCTGTGGCCTGCACCGGCGAGCTGGCCGAGGCGGCCGAGGCGTTTCGCGTCGAACTCCAGGAGATGGAAGAGCTGATAAAGGTATCCACCGTCGAAAACCAGATAGGCATCGAGCCCTCTACCACTTTTGATCTTGCCAACCATTCGTGCCACAACATCCCCGGCCAGGCATATCGCATCTACACCGAAGGCGTTTGCGAGTCGGTAGAAGAGCTGCTGGCAGTGGTGCGCTACGACTACAAGCTCTTTTATCGCAGGGCCGACACTATCAACGAGATGTTCAAGCGCCCCTTCGAGGAGGGCACTGCGGGGATATTGCAGGTGAAGTTCGAGCAAACCGGGCAGGGCTGGAGGATGCTCTCGCGGCGCGAGCGGTTGTGGATAGGGGATGCGGATAAAAAGCGTGACCATGAAAAAAATCCGCCCCAATAACAATTTTAGCGATATGGTTTTGTCAATTGTTCCCACTTGGGAACTACACTTCAAGAGGAGGTTTAGAAGATGAAGAGACAGTATGCTGCACTGCTGGCAGTGGTGGTCGCGGTCGCTTTCATGGCGACCGGCGCATGGGCCAAGCCCGTGTCGGAGACCAGCGAAGAGTGTATCGAATGCCATACGGACAACACTCCGGGCATCGTCGTCCAGTGGCAGGCTTCGCCACATTGGGGCAGCGGCGTAGGCTGCTTCGAGTGCCATGAAGCCGCAAAAGACGACGCTGACGCAATGGATCACAATGGCTATACCGTCGCCATCATCGTCTCGCCCCGCGACTGCGGCAAGTGCCACGCCCAGGAAGTTGACGAGCAGGAAGCCAGCCACCACGCCCAGGCGGGTGACATCCTAAACACCAAAGACGGCATGCTGGGCCAGACGCTAGGCGGCGAGCCCGCAGTAGCCGTTGGTTGCAGACAGTGCCACGGCTCGTTGGTAAAGGTGAGAGAGGGCGGCAGACTCGACCCCGCTACCTGGCCCAACACCGGCATCGGCCGTGTAAACCCCGACGGCTCGAAGGGTACCTGTTCGGCTTGCCACACCCGCCATCGTTTCAGCAAAGAGCAGGCTCGAAGGCCTGAGACTTGTGGCAAATGTCACCTTGGCCCCGATCATCCTCAAAAAGAGGTTTACGAGGAGTCCAAGCATGGCATCCTCTATCGCCGCATGGGAAGACGAGATGAACATGGACAACCCCAAGTGGGTAGCGGGTGAAGACTACTTCGACGCTCCCACTTGCTCCACCTGTCACATCAGCGCCACACCCACCCAGCCGGTGACTCATGATGTTGGCAAGCGCCTTAGCTGGAACTTGCGCGCCCCGGTCTCTTCAAAGACCAAAGACACCAATAAGAAACGCGCCGCGATGGTCGATGTCTGCAACGCCTGTCATGGCCCCGACTTTGTCACGGGCTTCTACATGCAGCTCGATGAATTTGTAGAGATGTACAACAACAAGTTCGCAATCCCGGCTAAAGAGATCCGCGCCTTGCTGATAAAAGAGGGTATCCTCACCAAGGAGAACTTTGACGACAAAATAGACTGGATCTACTGGGAGCTGTGGCACCACGAAGGTCGCCGCGCACGTCACGGTGCCGCCATGTCGGGCCCCGACTACGCCTGGTGGCACGGCATCTACGATGTTGCCAAGCACTTCTACACCGAGCTTCTGCCAGAAGCAAAAGAAGCAGCCGAAAAAGCTGGCAAGCCTGAAGTTTACGAGGCAATCTTAAAGAAGTACATTGAAGACAGGCCCGAGCATGAATGGTACGTAAAAGGCTTCGATCCCAAGCGTGTCGAGTCGATGAAGAAGTACTATCAGGATCGCTACGACCAGAAGGTCGAGTAGTGAACCTGTAGACGTAGTTTTGAAGTTCTAACAATAAAGGCCGGGACGAAAGTCCCGGCCTTTATTGTTGTCTGATTTGCTATGGAGAGAGCGTTACGTAAAGCAGGAAAGACGTCAAGAAAAAGAAAAATTGGATGAGATGACAATCTACAAAAAACATAAAGCTTAGATAGGAGCAATCGCCCTTTTAGTATCCCAATTTTTGTAACTTTTGTGTAACAGTAGTTACAAATTAATATACATTTAGCGAGTTTTTTGTAACATTTTGCATCTCGCTACTTAAGTTATTTTAAATTTATATCATCATATAAAGATACGTAACTCTTAGGTTTTTGTTTTATTGCTTAATGAACACCAATAAGTCTGGTGATACAACGCAAGTACACCGACATATAGTATGTGAAAACCCTAAATTTCTAAAACTTGTGTGTCTTTTTATTTGCTAAGAGTCCCCTCGTTGGCTATCCTTTCGAGGTGTTTGAGTATTTTTAAAAGTTACCCTTTCATGCAAGAGTGCATCTAAAAAGATGAACGATAACAGACGAGAAGAAATCGAGCTGGCCCGGCGGGCCGCCAAGGGCGAATACGACGCCTTTGAGCAGCTGGTCAAGCGCACCGAGGCCCGGCTCTACGGTCACCTGTTGCGCATGGTCAACAACACCGATGACGCCCGCGAGTTATTGCAGGAGACGTATCTCAGCGCGTTCAAGAATTTAAAGGCGTTTCAGGGTACGGCGGCGTTCTCTACCTGGCTCTACCGGATAGCCACCAACCACGCCCTGATGCACTTCAGAAAGAAAAAGCCCGAAGTGGCGGTGGAAGATCTGGACGTGCCCACCCACGAAGAGCTTAAGAAGCGCACCATCTCCGACTGGGACATGGACCCCTTGCAAGAGGCCCATAAATTGGAAGTGCGCCATATTTTGGAAAAGGCTATTGCAGAGCTGCCCCCTACCTACCGCGCGGTGGTGTCGTTGCGCGACGTGGAGGGGCTGAGCACCAGCGAGACGGCCAAAGTCCTCGACATTAACGAGGGCGCCGTCAAAACACTCCTTCACAGGGCTAGAATTTATCTTCGAGAGCTGCTGAGTCCCCATTTTGAGGCGGAGGACCTGCTGCACATCGAAGGAGGCGGTAAATGAGTTTGAAATTGACCTGCAAAGAGATACTGGATTGTCTCAGCGAATACGTGGACGAGGAGCTCGACACCTCTATCTGCGACGAGATCGAGAACCACATGAACGGGTGCAGCCCGTGCGTGGCGTTTTTGAACACCTTGAAAAAAACGGTCACCCTCTACAACACCGCAGGCAAAGAGGTGACGATCCCCGAAGATGTGCACGAGAATCTTCATGCGTTCCTTAAAAAGAGGTGCAGCGAGCAGTAACCCCCTCTCTCTTTCGGGTGTTTTCAAGCATTTCGCCGGTTAAACGATTGTTAAAAAAAGGAGTTTTACTTTGGGCTGGGCAGGACTTTTAATTCTAGTGGTTATTATTTTTGTAGCGCTCGGTGGTAAAGGCGGCTGAAGCTGCTAGACTATCCGCCGGTCGGCGGATCAACCAAACGAGCACTACAGCTCTCTACATCGGAGGGCTTTGTACTTTACAGCTACTCTTTATGCGGCGCTACGGCGCAGCAAACCAAATAGACACCGACAATATCAGGAGGATGTTACATGGCAGCCGAGAACGTACTGGAAATAACCGACGCCAACTTTGAAGAAACCGTAATAAAATCAGCCCTACCGGTGCTGGTAGACTTCTGGGCTCCCTGGTGCGGCCCCTGTCGCATGATGGGCCCGGTGATCGATGAAGTGGCCGAGGCCTTTGCCGGAAAAGTAAAAGTGGGCAAGGTAAACGTCGATGAAAACCCACAGATCGCAGGCAAACTGGGCATACGCTCCATCCCCAACCTCATCATCTTCAAAGATGGCGAGCGCTTCTCCGACATCGTCGGCGCCGTTCCGCGTCCCAAGTTGGAAGAAGCCCTTAACAAAGCGCTATAATGCCCCTGGTTGAGTTTGCCTGCTCCGAGTGCGGCGAGCGGGTAGAGATGCTGGTACGAACAACGGCAGCGGCTGTCGGCGACAGCTGCCCGAAGTGCGCCGGCCCCATGCAGCGCCAGCTCTCTACCTTTAACGCAGCCACCGGCGGCACTTCAACTGGCGGAGGCTGCGCGCCTCGCGGAGGCTTCTCCTGAGGCTAGGCTAGGTGCGCAGTTGGCGCGCTGGTTTTGTTTACGTACTCTGTCGCTGTTTTTGCTATAGTTGAATGCACACCATTTACAGCTATCGCTATACCTGAGCATCTCATTGGGGAACTACATCATGACCACTTTACGTCGGGGGCTCAAACTGCTGCCCTTGCTTTTTTTGCTTGCGTTGCCCCTCTTCTACGGTTGCTCGGACTCCGACAAGACCTCCAAGGCTTCAGCGCCCAGGAGTGCTCCGGAGTTCACCCTGGAAGATGTTGCCGGCAACATGGTGAGCCTCTCCGAGCTGAAGGGCAAGGTGGTGCTCTTGGACTTCTGGGCCACCTGGTGCCCCCCCTGCCGCGAATCTATTCCCCACCTCGTTAAAACCTATAACCGCTACAAAGATCAGGGGTTGGAAGTGGTCGGGGTCTCGCTCGACACCAACATAGGCGATCTGAAAAGCTACGTAATCTCAAAAAAGATTCCCTACAAAGTGGTCATCGGCAATCAGCAGGTAAAGGTCGCCTATGGCGTCTCAAGCATCCCCCGCATGTTCATAGTCGACCGCAACGGGGTCATCAGCGCCGATTATCTCGGCTTCTCGTCTAGCATCGGCGACGAGATGGAAGCAAAGATCGAGACCCTGCTGGCGCAGTAGCGCCGACGCAAACCTGACCGGAGCGAGGCGCAAATGGGTTTCTGTGGGCTGTGGAACGAAACTACGCGGCTGGATCATCAGAAGATACGAAGCCGCAGCGTAGACAGATCAAACCCGCCGCCCTCCCGGAAAAAGTATACCGACGCGCATACGCTGCCCCTCCCCTCGCCCGGAACACTCGACACTCCCCCAGGGGACCTGTGGGACGTGCTTCACCGTCGCCGCTCGCAGAGGCGCTACGATGCCGACGCGACGTTGAAGTTAGGTAAACTGGCGGCGATGTTGTGGGCGTATCAGGGCGTCACGGCGCGCCAAGGCCCCTATCTGCTGCGTCCTGCGCCCTCGGCTGGCGCGCTCTATCCCTGAGACCTACGTCATAGCCAATCGCGTAGAGGGCGTTGCGAGCGGACTTTTACACCTGGACGTCGAGGGGTTCGGGCTAGACAGGGTCAAAGAGGGGGAATTGGCCTCCGGGCTTGTAGAGGCCGCCCTTGGGCAGCGCTTCCTTGCCGACGCACCGGCAGTGGTCGTCTGGACCGCAGTCACCGAACGCTGCGAATGGAAATATGGTGATCGCGCCTCGCGCTACATCCCGCTCGACATAGGCCACGCCTGTCAAAACCTCTGTCTGGCGGCAACAGCGCTGGGGCTTGGCAGCTGCGCCGTGGGGGCATTTCTCGACGAGCCTCTAAACCGGCTGATGGGGCTGGACGGCGAAGAGGAGTACGCTTTCTATATCGCCAGCGTAGGGGCCGCGAAACGCTAAACGGCCAGCTCTTCACCGCCTCAAAGATTGACAACCGTGGCGCATCCTGTTATTTCCAACCACTGCGCACCTTTAACTGCACAAACAACCCCCACCGGGAGAAGCATATAATGAAACGGGTACTCTCCGGCATACAGCCCTCCGGAGCGCTGCATATCGGCAACTACTTCGGCATGATGAAGAAGATGATCGCCTACCAGAACGAAGCCGATCTCTTCGCCTTCATCGCCAACTACCACGCCATGACCTCGGTACAGAGCGGCGAAGAGCTGGCGAAACACACCTTTGACACCGCCGCCACCTTCCTGGCGCTGGGGATCGATCCCGAGAAAACGACTTTTTGGGTTCAGTCCGACGTGCCCGAAGTGCAAGAGCTGACCTGGGTTCTATCCACCATCACCTCGATGGGGCTCCTTGAGCGCTGCCACTCCTAC
>CAXMSR010000097.1:0-6187 GCA_964195725.1 uncultured Kiloniellaceae bacterium
CTGGCTGCCGAAGTGGCCGAACAGATTGGCGGTTAGCTAGATGGCCAGTACCTCGAAGGCGGCATACACCAGGGTTCTTCTTAAACTGTCGGGCGAAGCCCTGATGGGAGACAAGGGCTACGGTATCGACCAGCAGATAGTCGAGAACATCGCCCGAGAGGTTTTGGAGGTCAAGGCACTTGGAGTCGAGCTGGCCCTGGTGGTCGGTGGCGGCAACATATTCAGGGGACTGGCGGGAGCCACCCGTGGTATGGACCGCTCTACCGCCGATTACATGGGCATGTTGGCTACGGTGATGAACAGCCTTGCGCTTCAGGATGCTATCGAGCGCAAGGGAGGCGAGACCCGCGTCATGTCGGCTATACGCATGGCTGAGGTCGCCGAGCCCTATATTCGCAGGAAAGCCGTGCGCCACCTTGAGAAGGGGCGCACGGTTATCTTTGCCGCAGGGACGGGCAACCCGTTTTTCAGCACCGACACGGCGGCCTCGCTTCGCGCGATGGAGATAGGTGCCCAGGCGATACTGAAGGGCACGAAGGTGGACGGTGTCTACGATAAAGACCCCGTCGGCAACCCCGACGCCAAGCGTTTTGATACCCTTAGTTATATGGATGTGTTACAGCGCGAACTTAATGTGATGGATTCTACCGCCATCTCGCTGTGCAAGGATAACAATCTACCCATCGTGGTCTTTAACTCCACGGTTGTAGGCAATATAGTACGCGCCATCAGCGGCGAAAACATAGGAACGACAGTAGGAGGTTAGAATCGTGGCCGACACACCCGAAGCGGTATTGGAACAAGCTGGCGAAAATATGGAAAAGGCCCTCGTGGCTTTGGATCGAAACTTCGGCAGGGTTCGCACCGGACGTGCCAGCCTTACACTGCTTGACGGCATCCGCGTCGATTACTACGGCACGCCCACCCCGCTCAATCAGGTGGCCAGCCTGTCGATCCCCGAGCCTCGTCTTATCATCGTGCAGCCTTGGGAGAGCAATCTCATGAGCGCGATTGAAAAGGCGATCCTCTCTTCAAATATGGATCTGAACCCCACCTCCGACGGAAAAGTGGTTCGCATTCCCATCCCCAAGCTCAGCGAAGAGCGTCGCAAAGACCTCGTCAAGGTGGTCAAGTCGATGACTGAAGACGCCCGCGTGGCGGTACGCAACAGCCGTCGCGAAGCCAATTCCCTGCTTGAAAAGCTGGAAAAAGATAAAGTGATCGGCGAAGACGAGCTGCGCACCTTGAAAGACGACGTGCAGAAGCTAACCGACGGCTTTATCAAAAAGGCCGACGCGGTGCAGGTCACAAAAGAAGCTGAAATCCTGGAAGTGTAGCTCTGGAAAACAAAACAACACTATGAACTCACCGGATACCGCCACCGTCGCGCGCCATGTCGCCATTATAATGGACGGCAACGGCAGATGGGCCAAGCGGCGGAGTCTGGGGCGGGTGCTCGGACACCGCGAAGGCATAGTGTCGCTTCGCGAAGTGATAAAAGAAGCGGTGCGCTCAGGCGTGCGCTACCTCACCGTTTATGCGTTCTCCACTGAAAATTGGGGCCGCCCGGCCAAAGAGGTGGGCGCGCTGATGGGGCTGATGGCACGCCAACTTGTTAAGGAAGCCCCCGATCTGGTTAGCCAGGGCGTTCGCTTAAGAGCGATTGGCGGCATCGATAAATTGCCCCAGAACGTCAGGGCGTCGCTTGCCCGCGTCGAAGAGTTGACCCGTGGAGGGCAGGTGTTGGATTTCGTGCTGGCGCTCTCCTACGGAGGCCGCAGCGAAATCTGCGACGCCGTCAAAAAGCTGCTCGCCAAAGGCGTCGCCCCTGAAGATATCGACGAAGCGACGATCAGCGCGAACCTCTATGCCCCCGACATCCCCGACCCCGATCTTGTCATCCGCACCAGCGGCGAGATGCGCCTTTCAAACTTTCTACTGTGGCAATCCGCCTACAGCGAGATCTACTTCACCGAGACGCTCTGGCCTGATTTTCGCGCGGCAGAGTTCAGGCTTGCGCTGGATGAATACGCCCGCCGTACCCGCAGGTTTGGCCTCACCGACGAACAGTTGACAGGAGACGCCTAGTGTTTCAGCGAATAAAGACCGCCCTCGTGCTTTTGCCGATTCTGCTTGTGATCGTCCTCTTCATGGGCGAGTGGGGCACAGCCCTGGTGATAGCGGCGGCATCGGTTTTTGGCGTACAGGAATTTCTGGCGCTCTGCTCGCACCGCTCCGAGGGAGCCGAGGTGTGGTTCATCCCCTTCTGGGGAGCGCTCATAGTCCTCTCGTTTCTCTTCGATGTCACCGGACTGTCTGTGGCGCTTGTTGCGTGTGGAGCGGTCTTTTACCTCGTGGCGGACAGCTCAAAACGTGCTATGGACGCCTCGACACTTGCGCGCATCACCGCTGTTACCTCGGCGTGGGTCTTTGTGCCGCTCTTTCTCGGTCACGCGGTCACCGTGCGCAGCTTCGGGCCGCAGGCGCTGATATTTCTGATGATCCTGGTGATGGCCGGAGACGCCGCCGCCTACTTTGTGGGCTCGGCGATCGGCAAGCACAAACTCTCCCCCAAGATCAGCCCCAATAAATCTATCGAGGGCTCTGTGGGCGGCCTTGTAGTGACGGCGCTGTGCGGGGTAGTATTCAGCTCGCTTTTGGGGCTGCCCCATTCCCCCGTAGGGGCGTTTGTGATCGCTGCGCTGGTTAACGTGGTGGCGCAGGTAGGGGACTTGGCCGAGTCGGCGCTAAAGCGCGCCGCCGGTTTCAAAGATTCGGGGAACCTCATCCCCGGCCACGGCGGAATGCTCGACAGGGTGGACAGCTTCATCCCCACGCTCCCGCTCTACGCCGCAATCCTGATTGGCTTTGGAGGCTGATAAAATCAAGACCCTCTCGATACTGGGCAGCACAGGTTCGATAGGTGAGTCTACCTTCGATCTGGTTAGCCGCTTTCCCGACAGATTCAAAGTCTACGGCCTCGCTGCAGGCAGGCGCACCGAGCGCGTGGCCGAGCAGGCGCGCGCGCTTGGCGTCAAGCTCGTCTCGGTAGCCGATGAAGGCGACGCGCTCAGGCTGCAAAAAGAGCTCGGCCCGGCGATAGAGGTGTGTTTTGGCCCCGAAGGGCTGGTGCGCGTGGCGTCTGAAGGCGGTATCGACATGGTGGTGACCGCCATTGTGGGGGCGGTGGGGCTACGTCCCACGCTGGCTGCGGTGGAGCAGGGGATCGACATAGCCCTGGCGAACAAAGAGACGCTCGTCGCCGCTGGCGAGTTGGTGATGGAGGCGGCGAAAAAGAGCGGCGCGCGCATCCTCCCGGTAGACAGCGAGCACTCGGCGATCTTTCAGGCGCTGGACGGCAAAATGCCGGATACGGTAAAAAAGATAATCCTCACAGCTTCTGGGGGGCCGTTTCGCGGCTGGGACGCCAAGAGGCTGGAGACCGTCACGGTCAAAGACGCGCTAAACCACCCCAACTGGTCGATGGGCCCCAAGATAACCATCGACTCGGCCACCCTCATGAACAAGGGGCTGGAGGTGATCGAGGCGCACTGGCTCTTTGGCATCGGCCCTGATCGCATCGACGTGACGATTCATCCCCAGTCGATAGTCCACTCGATGGTAGAATATATCGACGGCTCGATCATCGCCCAGCTGGGAGTGCCCGACATGCGCGGCCCCATTGGGTATGCTTTGGCGTATCCGGGGCGGCTGCCTACCGACGAGCTGTCGTTAGACCTCCGGTCGCAAAAACCGCTGACCTTCGACGAGCCCGACACCGGGGCGTTTCCCTGCCTCGCCCTTGCTTACAGGGCTTTGCGGGCTGGCGGCACTGCGTCGGCTGTGCTGAGTGGAGCAAACGAGATCGCCGTCGAGGCGTTTTTACGTGAAGAGATAACCTTTACCGGTATTGCGCGCCTCTGCGAAGAGACGCTAGACAGCCACACCGCTGCACCTTTGAATAACCTTGAGACCGCGCTGGAAGCCGACAGGTGGGCACGAGAGTTTGCTCGCAGGAAAATCTACGGCAACGGCGGCGAGGCAAAATAATGTTTTTCGATTCGATCTACTCCTTTGTCATCCTTCTGGGTGTGCTCATCTTCGTTCACGAGTTCGGCCACTTCATCGTCGCCAAAAAGCTCGGCATAAAAGTGATCCGCTTCTCCCTGGGGTTCGGGCCGGTTCTGCTGAAAAAAAAGCTGGGCGAGACGGAATACGTTCTCTCTGTCATACCCCTTGGCGGCTATGTAAAGATGCATGGCGACGAGGGCTCTTCATCGCTTGAGGGGGACGAGGACGCCGAGGACGAGCTCGCAGGAAGTGAACCCGCAGGAAGTGAACCCGAAGAACCGGAGCCGCAGGTCGATGAAAGCGAAGTGCTGGACGTCGAGCGCAGCTTCTCGCACCGCCCGGTCATGCAGCGCATCGCAGTTGTGGCCGCCGGGCCGGTGATGAACCTCGTCACAGGCTTTATCCTCCTGAGCTTTCTCAGCCTCTTTGGCGACCAGATACGCCTGCCCTCGGTGGGCGAGGTGACTGAAGGGATGCCCGCACAGGCCGCCGGGATAATGCCCGGCGATCTGGTTACCTCGGTAGATGGCCGCGATGTCGAGACGTGGGAGGAGATGCAGAGCTACATAATGATCTCCGACGGCAGCGAGATCGAGATCGAGCTCTCGCGCGACGGCGAGCCGGTGTTGGTGCTGGTCGCTCCGATCAAGTACCCTGAAAACGACCGTATGGTGGTGGGGATAGTGTGGAGCGGCGAGATCAAGACGCGCTCGATTCCCTGGTATATGGCCCCCGCAGAGGGGGCGCGGCGAAGCTGGCGCGTGACGGTGCAGACCCTGGACGTGATAGGGCGAATGCTGACGGGGAGGGGCTCCAAGGACGAGATCGGCGGCCCCATAGCCATTGCGGCGATAGCGGGGCAGGCGATGGCGATGGGGATATTGTCGTTCATCCACCTGACGGCGCTGATCTCCATAAACCTCGCCGTGCTAAACCTTCTGCCCATACCTGTGCTCGATGGCGGACATCTGGTCTTCTTTCTGGCCGAGGCCGTGCGCGGCCGCCCGGTGGGGATGCGCGTGCGCGAGATCGCCCAGCAGGTAGGGCTGATGCTGCTTCTGGCGCTGGTGATATTTATAATATACAACGATATCATGCAGTTATTCGTAAGAGGCGGGTAATGAAGGTTCTGGCTATCGACACCTCCGGCACCTCAAGCGGCGTTGCGCTGGCTGTGGATGGCGAGGTGGTGGCGGCCACGGCGGTTGCCGGAGCCAAGAGCCACTCGACCCAGCTCTTTGCCCAGATCGAGAGTGCGCTGAAGGTCGGCAATCTCGAAAAGGCAGAGCTTGACGGCGTGGCCGTAACCGTCGGCCCCGGCTCCTTTACCGGCCTGAGGGTCGGGGTAGCCACCGCCAAGGGTATAGCCGCCGGGCTGAACATAAAGGTAGCGGGGGTCTCTACTCTCGTCGCTCTGGCGAACTGCGCCGGGGTGGCAGAGGGCGTGGTCGCCCCGCTTCTGGACGCCAGGATGGGGCAGGTATATGCCGCCGCCTTTGACCTAGCTACGGGAGAAGCTCTCGTTGCAGAAGGGGCCTGGGCACCGCAGGATTTTGCGCAGGCGCTTGTCGGCTTAGGGCGCGATTGCTTCCTGATCGGCTCGGGCATTGGCCCCTACGAGGAGATTTTTTCCACCGCTCTGGGTACGCGCTACCAGGCTGCGCAAAGAGAGCACTGGGATATCGATCCGGCTGCCGTGGCAAGTCTGGGCAGCGCCGCCCTTGAACGCGGCGAGGGGGTTCGAGCCGAAGAGCTGGCCCCGGTCTATCACAGAAAGAGTCAGGCGCAAATGCAGCGAAAGAGAGCGGGCACTAAGTAGCCGCCTGGAACGCGCCACGCATGCCAAACAAGCGGCCTGCAGCCGCTTAACCGCAACGGAAAGAGTTGCTTTGGCGCTCCCGGTCGCCAGCCCGGGGAGGGAGGGGCAAGCGGGCAATAGGCATTTCAAGAGCGCCGGTATTCTCACCATCGATTTAGCAGCGCTTCATAAGTCAGGCACAGATTGTACTAGCATCCACCCCATTCACCCCATGCAGCCCATGCAGCCCCGTTCATCCCCCGCTATCCAGACTCTGTAACGATTGTCTCTGCTTCCCGCATCTGTGCATTTGACCTT
>CAXMSR010000098.1:0-2148 GCA_964195725.1 uncultured Kiloniellaceae bacterium
ATTCGATGCCCGACGGCGGCATTTTGCGCATGACCACCGAGAACGTCACCATCGAAGGGCCCACGGAGTCAGTGGACGGCGAGCCCGTGTCCAACGACTATGTGCGCGTGAGCATAAGTGACACCGGTCACGGCATGAGCCCCCAGGTGCTGGAGAGGATCTTTGACCCCTTCTTCACCACCAAGGAGATAGGCAAAGGCACTGGCCTGGGGCTATACACCGCCTACACCACCGTTCAAAACCACGGCGGCCAGATCACTTGCAAGAGTGCGCCGGGCGAGGGCACGACCTTCGAGGTCACCTTCCACGCCGTTCAGCGCGAGGTCCAGTGGCCCAAAGTCGAAGACGAGCAGAAAGAAGAGGCTCGTCACGCAGAGGGCATGTTGTTGCTCGTAGACGATGAGCCGGGGATACTTTTGGGAACGAGCGAGATGCTCAAACTGAAAGGCTTCGAGACGTTGATCGCCTCAAGCGGTGAAGAGGCGCTAGACCGATACGACCATTATCGCGACGCCATCGACATGGTCCTGGTAGACCTGGGGATGCCGGGCATGGGTGGCCTGGAGTGCATACGTCGCCTGATACGCCGTAACCCCGAGGTGAAGATCGTAGTCGCCAGCGGTTACCCGGAAGAAAAAGAGGGCGGGCTGGCGACAAAAGCCGGGGCCAAAAAATTTGTCAAGAAGCCCTACCGCATGGACGCCCTGATAGAGATCATCCACCAGGTTCTGGAGGATGATAAATAACGGGCGGCGCGGGTCAACACCAGCGGCTTCGATGCCGCTAGCAGCACCCTGAACCGCAGCCGCCCTTGCCCTTGCCCTTGCTCTTTGCCCCTGCTTCGTTCGGCATGGCTTTGAGCTTGCCGGTGAAGGTGGCTGGAAACCCCGCGTCGGTGACCGCTTGGGCAAGCGCTTGCACCCCGGCAGCTTTCGAGAAACTCTCAACCGCCACAAGCCCGCGCGCGACGCTGACCTCTACGCGCCCCACCCCGCTCCGGGTTTTTAACGCCCTGGATATTTTCTGCTCGCAGGCCCCGCAGGTCATCCCCTCTACCTTGAAGACCAGCACTTCGCCGGAAGCGGAAGGCGCTGGCGCTTTCGTGGAAGCTGCAAGTGCCAGGGTCTCTGCCGTGCGGCTGGCATCCAGCCCAACCGGGCTGGATGAAGCGATGTTTTGTATGGCTACCGAGGCGAGGATCAGAGCCCCGAGCCCCAGGATTACGTAAGAACTTTTGATCTTCATTACTACTCCATATCAGAAAAGAAATCGTCTTCTATGCCGGCGGCTTGCTTAAGATAGGTTATAAACCAATCGGCGGTGACCAGCTCGGAAAAACACATGCGCCCGGTGGCGTTGTCCTCGATAGCTTTGCCGTTGGAGTTGCAGACGAGAAGCAGGCACTCGAAATTGAAATCGTATTTTTTGCCCAGCGCCTTGGCTTCGGGGGGCATTGCGATCTCAAGGTCTACCCGGACGGGGATGAAGTACTCTTCCATGAGGTCGATGACCTTGATGTTCGACCACACCTTCCAGGCCATCATGTCGCAGCGGTGACAACCCTCTGAAACCCAGAAATCCACTACCATCAACTTGTTTTCCGCCAGGGCGCGCTTTTTACCCTCTTCAAAGCTGAGCCACGTTATCTTCAGGGCCTTTTGCTGGGGCTTGGGCATGGCATGTCCAGTCGCCATCCCCGCATGGTGTGGCGCAGGTGCGCTTGAGCAGCCTGAGAAAAACAGGGAGGCAGAGATCAGCAGCGCTGAAAAAACCGTGGCTCGCGAAAGTTCACGTTTCGTCAAGATAACCGTCCTTTTCCAAAGTTAAAGCCGTAGCCGATAAAAACCACGCCTCCACAAACAAGGCGGTACATCCTAAAGTTTACCTGATTTGTCGGCAATAGGAAATGGTGTTTGTTTTTTTTGGAGATTTAGCGAGAGGGCTTTAAAGGCGACCTCGTTAAAATGCAGTGCGGGCCTCGACGAATAGCAGATCGGGGTAGCTACCAAACTCGCTTCTCGCGAGGCCGAAGTGGCCGGGGCCTTCCCCGATACCCACTGAAGCTCCGAAGGCGACGCTTACCTGTTCAGTGGCCGACCAGCTAAGGGTGGGTTGCAGGAGCAGGGAAGAATCGTCGAGGTTCACCAC
>CAXMSR010000098.1:2164-6157 GCA_964195725.1 uncultured Kiloniellaceae bacterium
GCGGCGCGCGGTGAGGAAGAGCTCGCCGTTTCGTCCCTCCGGCGTCGTCAGGGTCTTCCACGCGTTCTCGACCTTTTTTTGCCCCGGCCCGTTAAAGTGGAGCTCGACAAAACCATTAACCCCACAGGGCAGGCGGTAGTGCGATCCCAACGCTACGCGGGCTGCGCGGTCAAGGGGGCGATCAAGGCGTGCTACGCCGTCCAGGTACCACCCCGCCCCCAGCCAGTCCGCTGCCAGATCGAGCGCCACAGTGGCGGCCCCCAGCGTTTGGCCCGCGTAGCCGCTAATATCTACCGCGCCGAGCTTGGTGCGTCCGCGCGCAAGGGCGTAGGAGTCCTCGGCCTCGTCGTGGAAAAAAGCGTAAATCTCCCACTCCGAGTCCTCCCCCACCTGCCGTGTGAAGCGCGCGCCGTCGATGCCGCTCTTGTATTCGCTGTAAACCCCCTGGGGGGCCACCGGCGAGAAGATATCGCTTGGGTTGAAAAAGCGCCCCGAGCCGTGGCCCACCGCCTGCCTGCCGACGGTAAGGGTGCCTGCTCCGCCGGTGGCGGTGTGGGTGAGGGAGAGGCGGTCGAGGTTTTGCCCCACGAAGTGGTGCTGGCCGCTTGAGAGCTCGTACGCCGGATTCGCCACGCGAAGGGTGGGCAGCGCTGCGGCAAAACCCCCGGCGCTTTGCGCGTCGGCTGGCTGCTCAAAGGCGAAGCCGACCACCTCGTAGGCGGCTTCCCAGCGCAGCGAGGCGAGCGAGGTGTCATGCTCGTCAAACCCGCCCTCCAGGCTGGCTCGCAGCCGCCCCATCGTCGCCGCCTCCACATGGGAGGCCACGGCGGGGTCTGACGCCGTGGCCCCCAGCGCTGCGTCGATAGTATAGTCTGTCCACGAAAGGGCGGCTTTTGGGAATAGGACAAAAAGCGCAAAGAGCGCCAACCACATATGGCCTGGCCGCCGCGCTGCAAAGGCAGCTAGGAGGCCACTTCGCCGGGCACTTTCCCGATCAGAGTTGCGGCTACGCCGTGCGTGTTTCATCGGATTCTATCTCGCCGTCGTGAAGGCGCACCAGCCTGCGCGCGCGCTCCATCACCATTGCGTCGTGGGTAGAGAAGATGAAGGTCACTCCGCGCTGCTTGTTCATGCGCGCCATCGTGTCTAGAAGTGACGCGCCGTTGGCCGAGTCGAGGTTGGCGGTGGGCTCGTCGGCCAGGACGATGGAGGGGCCCGAGACGATGGCGCGCGCCACCGCCACCCGCTGCTGCTGCCCGCCGGAGAGTTCACTTGGCTTTCGCCGCTCAAGGCCGCCGAGCCCTACCTCTTCGAGCACTTCGAGCGAACGCGCACGGCGCTCGGCGTCCCCGACCCCCTGAAGCAGCATCACGTACTCCACGTTCTCCAACACGGTGAGCACGGGAATGAGGTTGTAGGACTGGAAAATAAAGCCGATGCGATCGCGGCGCATCTCGGCCAGCTGGGTGCCGTTCATCCCCGACAGCTCGCGCCCCTCGACGCGGATAGCGCCGCCGGTGGGGGTGTCGAGCGCGCCGATGAGGTTTAAGAGCGTTGACTTTCCCGACCCCGAAGGCCCTGCGACGGCGGTGAACTCGCCGCGCTTCACTATAAGGTCCACCTCTTTTAGCGCGTGAATCGTCTCGCCCTTAAGCTCGAAGACGCGGCTGAGTTTTTCAGTCTCAACCACGGCTGAGGTCTCTTTGGCAGGTGTGTCGTTCATCAAGTTTGCGGTCCTTTCCGCTCTGTCGGTTACGCTGTTTATGCTATTTGTGGCTACTCGTGCCGCAGGGCTCGCACCGGGTCGATGCTGGCGGCGCGCCACGCCACAAATGCCGACACCAGCGGGGTGAGCAGCAAAAACGCTGCCGTCGAGAGCGCGATGCCCACCGGCGCGAAGACCGGATGAATGGGGGACTCCAGCCCCACCCCCATCGCCTCGGTCTGGCTGCCAAAGGCGATGCCGGTATGCGCGAACCAGGCGAAGATCGAGAGCCCCAGCGCCAATCCCATAAGCGAGCCAACCACTCCCAGCCAGCTCGCCTCGGCGAGGATGAGCGCCGCCAACTTGCCCGGCGGGGTGCCGATGGCGCGCATTATCCCGAACTCGCGAAACCGCTCCATTAGCGACATCGACATCGTATTGACGATACCGAAGCTTATGAGGAAAAAGACCAGCGCCAGCGATATAGCCATGTAGACGCCCTGTAGCGCCACCATACTGGCGACCATGGGAACCAGCTCCTGCCAAGGAGCCGCCGTGAGCGCGGCGCCTTCCTGTTGCCCCGCCGTGAGTGCGGCACCTGTTTGTTGCCCCGCCGTGAGCGCGGAGTCGGGCTGTTGCCCCGTAGCTGCAATAATGGCGTCGGTGATCTTGGTTAGCGCCTCGCGGTCGGTGGGGTCGGGTGCCAGCGCCAGGGCGATCTCGTGTACGCCGCCGGGTAGTCCGGTGTCGTGCTGTACGTCAGCCAGGGGCATCAGCGCGGTGCGCTTGTCCAGTACCGGATTGTCGGCAAAGAGGATGCCGGTCACCGTGACGAGGCGGTAGTTAAGCTCGCCGGTGAAGATGTCGGCGGCGGTCAGTACTATGCGCGAGCCCACCTCGACCTCCAGCTTTTCAGCCAGCGTCCTGCCTATCGCCAGTTGGCCCTCTTTCGAGGGCATCGCGCCGCTTACGATCTTCTCGCTCCAGTTGGTCACCCCCGCTTCGCGCAGGGGATCGAAACCGAGCCCGATCACCGGTTCGGAGCGATCGCCTATTGCCAAGAGCACCTCGGCGTATAGCCGTGGAGTGGCGTTTAATACGCCTTCGACTCTTTCCACGCGGGCCAGCACCTCGTCGGCATTTGCGATAGTCAGCTCTGGCTCGCGCGTCTGCCTGTAGCCTGCGGCATGCACCTGCGCGTGGCCCAGCATCGAGCGCGTGACGGTGTTTATCATGTGGCGGTTCAGCCCTTCGGCCCAGCAGACGGAGAAGATCATCAGCGCCAGCCCAAGCCCCACCGCGCCGCCGGTAATGAGCGTGCGGCGCTTGTTGCGCCAGATGTTTCGCCACGCCATCGTCAGAGTCGCCAGCTTCATTGTTCGCGCCCCATCATTGTTCGCGCCTCATCAGTCGGCTCTCTCCATCAAACGGGCCTCCCATCAGTCGGCCCTTAGGGCTTCGGCGGGCCTAAGCCTCGCCGCGCGCATCGCCGGCAGCACCCCGGCGGCGATGCCGCTGACCATTATCAACAGCGGGGCGATGATGAGCGCGTCCAGAGTGTTTGCCGCGCGCATCACCGACATCTCTACCCCGCCGTAGGTGATGGGCTCGGGCCCCACGGGGATGCCCCACTTCCAGGTGAGCATGTTAAAAATAGTGCCTAGAATTATCCCCGCAACCACCGAGACGGCGGAGAGCCACGCGGCCTCGGCCAGCACCATCGCCACCACCCGCCTGGGGGATGTACCCAGCGCCATCATCACGCCAAACTCGCGCGTGCGCTCCAGCACCACCATCATCATCGTATTGGCTACCCCCAAAGCGGTCACCGCCATCAGGATGACGAGAAATATCCAGAGCCCCGCCCGGTCGCTCTCGATCGTGTTGTAGAGCGACGGCGTCACCTCGCGCCACGGCAGAAATACGCTGCCCTCGCCAAGCGTGACCCCGTCCCCCACCAAGTCCACTTCCGTTAGCTCGGTCACCCGCCCGATTAGTCTGTGGGCGCGGCCCCCCATCACCAACAGCTCGCGCGCGGCATTAATGGGCACCAGCGCGGTGGTGGCGTCCAGCTCTTGCGAGCCCGATTCGATGATGCCCGCCACGGTGAAGAGCTCGGCGGCTATCGAGCCATCAGCGGCTTGCCCCACAAAGCTCACCTCGTCGCCGGGGCCCACTTTCAGCCGCCGGGCGATGCCCTTACCCAGCACCACGGGGATGGTGCCGGGCTGCTGGGCTGCCGTAGCATCATCCAGCCAACTGCCCTCGGTTAGCGTGCGTGCGATGGT
>CAXMSR010000099.1:0-6142 GCA_964195725.1 uncultured Kiloniellaceae bacterium
GCCTGGGAATTTTTCGATTACCCGATGGACCGCCACGGCTTTGACTTTAAACGCAAGCGCAAGTTCGCGTTGGCGAACTCCGGTGCATTTCTGGGATTTGGCGCAGCCACCTGGCTGTTGACTATCATCCCTTTTCTGGGGCTCATACTCCTCCCGGCATGCGTGATCGGCGCTACCCTTCACTACTGTGAGATGCAAAACAAAGGGCTCATCCCCGCCTCGCAAAAGTAGCGACGGTGGCGGCTAAAACCGCACAAGCCCTGTAGACGCACAGGAGTTTTAACAGATGATCTCTCGCGCACTTATCGACCCCGAATGGAAACTACGCTACCGCGACAAGCTGATCTCAAGGGACTCAGCGCTGGCTAAAATCCCACGGGGGGCGCGGATCTTCATAGGCTCGGCATGCGCCGAACCACAGCATCTGGTCGAGGGGCTGGCCACGCGCCGCGCCAACATGATCGATACCGAAGTGTTGCACATCCTCACCCTCGGCATCGCTCCGTTTGCCGACGAGAAGCTCTCGCGGCGCTTTCGCCACAACGCCTTTTTCATCGCCGACAACACCCGCCTGGCCGTAGCCGAAGGCCGCGCCGACTATACTCCGGTGCTCCTCTCGGAGCTCCCCGGCCTCTTCACTCGCGACAAGATACGCCTGGACGCCGCACTCGTGCAGGTGTCACCCCCCGACCGCCACGGCTTTGTCAGCCTGGGGGTTAGCGTGGACGTCACCCTGGCCGCGCTGCGCTCGGCGCGCTACGTGGTGGCCGAGGTTAACGAGAACGTCCCGCGCACCCTGGGGTACTCGTTTGTCCACGTAGACGAGATCGATGTGCTGGTGCCCCACAACGGGCGGCTGATCGAGTACGAGTCGCCGGTGCCCGACGATATAGCCCTGAAGCTGGCGGCGATCATCGCAAGGCTGGTTGATGACGGCTCGACGATCCAGATCGGGATAGGGGCCACGCCAAACGCTGTGGCCCCGGCGCTGATGGATAAAAACGATCTTGGCGTCCACACCGAGATGTTCTCGAACTGGCTCATGGAGCTGGTTGAAGCGGGTATCGTCACCAACCGCAAAAAAACGCTGCTCAAAGGCAAATGCATAGCCAGCTTCTACATGGGCAACCGCGAGCTCTACGAGTGGGTGGACAACAACCCGATGGTGAGCTTTCACCCCAGCGAGCGCACTAACGACCCCTTCGTCATCGCCCAGAACAATAAGATGACGGCGATAAATACGGCGCTGGAGCTCGACCTGACCGGGCAGGTCTGCTCTGATTCGATCGGGCACCGCTTCTACAGCGGCATCGGCGGTCAGGTGGATTTTATGCGGGGGGCCTCCAACAGTCCGGGCGGCAAGGCCATTATCGCCCTGGCCTCCACGGCCAAGAACGGCACGATCTCTACCATCGTGCCGCACCTCTCCGAGGGCGCGGGGGTGGTCACTACACGCGGCGCGGTGCGCTATGTCGTCACCGAGTGGGGCTACGCCGATCTGCGCGGAAAATCCATCCGCGAACGCTCGATGGCGCTCATCAGCATCGCCCACCCCGACTACAGAGAATGGCTGTTAGATGAGGCCAAGCGCCTCAAATACGTCTATCAGGATCAGATCTTGCCAAGACACGGCGCGCTCTATCCCACCCAGCTGGAGTCGGTGATAAACGTCGGCGGCGAGGATGTGCTCTTGCGCCCGGTCAAGACTACCGACGAGTCGCTGATGAAGGATTTTTTCTACTCCATGAGCAACGAGTCGGTCTATATGCGCTACTTTCACCTTCGCACCATGCACCACGAGCAGTTGCAGCTGGAGACCAATCTGGATTTTCAGCTGCGCATGGGGCTGGTGGCTATCCCCGAAGGTCAGGACGCCGACGAGATAGTGGGGATCGGGCAATATGACATGAACCCGGCCACAAACGTCGCCGAGTGCGCCTTCATGGTGCGCGACAGCTGGCAGGGCAAGGGGATGGGGCGGATGCTTCTGCGTCGGGTCATCGAGGTGGCGCGCCAAAAGCGCGTTATTGCGCTGACGGCGACGGTGGCGCGAGGAAACCGGAAGATGCTGAACCTCTTTCTGGAAGAGGGGTTCACCGCGAACTACGCCATGGAAGAGGACGTCTACAGCGCGCGCCTTGAGCTGGACACGCCAAAGGGAGCCGCCGAGCCGAACGTCAAGCAACCGGCGGCGCTGACTTAAGCGTCTAAACCCGACAGCTGGAATCGCAAAAGTGGTAAGCGCACTGGCGTGACCCTCACCCGTTGAGTTCACAGAGGGAAAGGGCCTTTTTCACCTCGGTCATCGAGGCGGGACGACCGCCGGGCTCTTTACATACCGCCGCCGTCACCAGCGCGGACAGCTGCGCCGGAAGACCCGGGACTATCTCGTCAATGGGTCTGGGGGTCTGGTGGATCACCTGGGCGATGACCTCGGCGGCGGTTCCCTCGAAGAGCGGCGCTCCCGAGAGCAGCTTGTAGAGGGTGGCCCCAAGGGCGTAGACGTCGGAGCGCACGTCCACCTCTTTTCCCAGCGCCTGTTCCGGGCTCATGTAGGCAGGCGAGCCCAGTATAGTCCCCGGCTGGGTCTGCGAGCCCGACAGCACAAGGCGCGCCACGCCAAAATCCATTATCTTCGGCTGCCGCTGCTCGTCGATCATGACGTTGGCGGGCTTTAGGTCGCGGTGGAGCACCCCTTGGGCGTGAGCGTACTCCAACGCCTCGGCCATCTTACCGGCGAGGCGCACCACCTCAAGGGGCGCAAGCACTTTCGCCCTCGCCACCCGCTGCTCTAATTCTTCGCCCTTGACGTACTCCATAACGATCCAGGCGCTGCCGTCGAACTCGGAAAAATCGTAGACCTGGACGATCCCCGGATGGTTTAGCCGCGCCAGCATCTTGGCCTCGCGGCGAAAGCGCTCGAAGAGCTGTGGATCGTTGGCGATGTAGTGGGGCAGCTCTTTTATCGCCACTTCGCGCTCAAGGACGGTGTCCATAGCCAGCAGCACCACCCCCATCGCGCCCCGCCCCAGCTCCTCTACCGTCTCGTAGCGCTGGCTGATGGAGGGGGCAGAAGAGCTGACCTTCATCACCACCGTATCCCCTGCCCCTGCTTCTGCCCCTGCTTCTGTAACATCGCGCACCCTGCGGTCAAGGGCCTCCAACTTCTCTTTAAGCGCAGCTATATGGGCGGGCCCGGTGGCGAAGCCGAGCGCCGAGCGGTAGAGCACCACGCTCTTTGAGGGGCTAGAATCGAGGAGGCCGTCCGCCTCTTCTTCCCGGCCTGAGGCGGCCCTTTCTCCCCTCGCCAGCGCGGCGGGGATGGAGAACCAGAAGGCCAGCAGCACTGCCGCACCCGAGCCATACCAGAGCACCAGACGAGCCTGTGCCTGACGCGCCCTGAGCTTCGGGTTGGACGTGGTGATGGGGATGACCCCCAGAAGCTTTGTCGAGACGGGGCGGTAGAGGTATGCCAGCACCTGATCGGCGAGGTTTGGCACGATCTGCGGCATGAAGATCAGCGACAGCACCAAAATTAGCTGTGCGACGTGGGAGCGGGCCAGCCAGAACAGCGCGACGGCGGGTTTAGCCACCATGCGCGGGAAAAGTCTGGCCGAACGAAGGAGCTCTCCGGCAAAAAGCTTCGTCAGAAGCCAAAGGCGGGCCAGCACTCTGGCCGAAAGGTTCTTAAAGTCGGCCATAGCTCTTTTTAGCCCTCAAGGGTGAAACGGAAACGGGCGGAGCCCACCAAGATCTCGTCGCCACTGCCAAGCGCGGCCTTACCCGCCAGCCGCTTACCGTTTAGCCGCACCTTGTTCGAGGTCTCCAGGGGGACGAGGCTGTAGCCGTTTCTGGTGCGCTCCACAAAAAACGCCACGGCGGGCTGCAAGAACCCCGATACACTCAGGTCTGCGGCGGGGTCTTTGCCCACTATCGTAAGCTCTTTTTTGAGTGTTAGCGCCTCGGGGAAGCCTTTGCCCTTCTCCATCCGCAAGACGGCCAGCTTGCCGCCGCTCTTGAGATAGGCGTCCAGAGATATCTTCGCGTAGAGCTCCCTGGCCTCTTCGGGCGAGGCGGCGAGCGTCTGCTCGGTGAGGGGAACCACCGTGTCCCGGGCGTCGCCCGGCCCGCCTGCGCTCTCGCCCTCTTCAAAGAACTCCAGCTGGTGTTTTCCGATGGTGGCACGCGCCCCCGCCCGCAGTATCTCGCGCTTGACGGGGCGGCCTCCCAGCTGGGTGCCGTTGGTGGAATCAAGGTCTTCGATGATATAGCCTGCGTCGGCCCTGATGATGCGCGCATGGCGGCCCGAAACGAGCTTGTTGTCGATGACCAGATCGCAGGCCGGGTCTCTGCCGATGGTGATTTTATCGCTGTCGAAGGTGGACTCGCCCACCTGCGCCCCATTGTAGAGAACCCTTATCCTCAGCTTGCCGTGTACTTTCCACATTATCGACGGCCCTCACCCTTTGCCTTGAAATTCACTAACGCAATATGTTCAAGCGCCGCCCTCTATATGTCAACGACGACGACTGTAATGTTGTCGCTGCCCCCGGCCGCGTTGGCCGCGTCGACAAGCGCTTCGCAGCACCGCTGCTCCTGTGCATGTTCGCCCAGGAGCGCCTCCACTTCATCGGCGCAAATATCAGCCAGCAGCCCATCAGAGCAGAGCAGCACCCGGTCACCCTTCTCCAGGGCTATGCGCCCGCTCTCGGGCTCCAGAGCTTCGGCGATACCCAGCGCGCGCTCGACCACGTTACGATACTTGCTGGTGCGCGCCTCTGCTTCAGTCAGGTGCCCACCGTCTACAAGCCGCCGTACCAACGAGTGTTCACGGTTTAGCTGGGTGAGCCCACAGTGGCGATAGAGGTAGAGCTTGCAATCGCCCGCGTGGGCAAAATAGAGGCTGTCGCCGGTAACCCTTATAACCAGGCAGGTGGCCCCGGAGCGGCCACTTTTGAGCTGCCAAAGGGCCGAGTTGGCCGTGCCGAGGGCCTCTGCCAGTTCCAGCGCCCGCTCTGGCGGCGCGAGGCCGGGGCTGGGCGGACTTTCTGCGCACAGGGCGCGGTGCGTATGTTCTATGACGACACTGGCGGCGCGCGCACCATCGATCATCCCGCCGATGCCGTCGGCGACGATGAAAAGCCCCCTCTGCCCGTCCGAAAGGAAGGCGTCCTCGTTTTCAGCTTTCCTCTGTCCCCTGTCGGAGATACCCGCGAATACCATTGAAGCCCCTCACCCCCCGTCCTCGTCCTGCAACCGGGACATCATACAGCAAACCGGGCTGCCGGTACCTCTTAATAGTGAGAGGAAGCTGTCGCGCCAACACCTGACGGGCACAGGCCAACAAAAAAAAAGCCGGGACTTTCGTCCCGGCCTTTTATCGTTACAGCTTCAAGCTCGCTACTCGACCTTCTGGTTGTATCGGTCCTGATAGTACTTCTTCATCGACTCGACACGTTTTGGATCGAAACCCTTTACGTACCATTCATGCTCGGGCCTACCTTCAATGTATTTCTTTAAGATCGCTTCGTAAACTTCCGGCTTGCCAGCCTTTTCAGCCGCCGCTTTTGCCTCCGGCAAAAGCCCGGTGTAGAAGTGCTTGGCGACCTCGTAGATGCCGTGCCACCAGGCATAGTCGGGGCCCGACATGGCGGCGCCATGACGTGCGCGACGACCTTCGTGGTGCCACAGCTCCCAGTAAATCCAGTCTATTTTGTCGTCAAAGTCCTGCCTGGAGAGGATACCCTCATCCATCAATATGGCGCGGATCTCTTTGGCGGGGATGGCGAACTTGTTGTTGTACAGCTCAACGAATTCGTCGAGCTGCATGTAAAAGCCCGTGACAAAGTCGGGGCCGTGACAGGCGTTGCAGACATCGACCATCGCATCACGTTTTGCGTTTGTGTCTTTGGTCTTTGTGGAGATGGGAGCGCGCAGGTTCCAGCTAAGCCTCTTGCCGACGTCGTGGGTCACCGGCTGGGTGGGCGTGGCGCTGATGTGGCAGGTAGAGCAGGTGGGGGCGTCGAAGTAGTCTTCACCAGCTACCCACTTGGGGTTGTCCATGTTCATCTCGTCTTCAAACGCGGCGAAGAGGATGCCGTGCTTGGACTCTTCGTAGACCTCTTTCTGCGGGTGGTCGGGG
>CAXMSR010000100.1:0-5703 GCA_964195725.1 uncultured Kiloniellaceae bacterium
AGTATGAATTTGCTGGTTTAATCGGAGAGTTTTTTGTGCTTTTCAATCGTCCCCCTCTGCCCCAACTCTTCCGGATAGTTCGACCACCTTCGTAGCTCTACCGCCGCGCCCTGGAGGCGGTGAAGGGTGGCGGGGTCGTTTTCGTGGAGGAGGCGTTCCTGTATGTCTTCCACGCGCCGGGCCATGTGGGCGCACAGCGCTTCGGCTACGGGGTGGGTCGTGCCTTGGTTGCTCTTGGGCACGCCGTGTTTCACCAGGATTTTGTCGAGGGCTTCGGGGGTGGCGGCTGTTGTCTTCATGGCTGCGCCTCGGAGGTGTCACTTTTTTTACTTGCGGGGAGCAGCAGCTCGCGAACTTCGAGGGAATCGGCGAGCTCTTCGAGTAGCCGTTCTATGTCGATTCGTTCGGCTATCATGTTGGCGTCCCCGTTTTTTTTGAGAGGGATGCCAGCGGGCCGTTTAGCAGGGCAAGCAGCTCCATGAGCCGTTTGGAGCGAAGCTCGCCCGCCTGGGTGGTGGCGGTGGAGATGGCGCGTACCCGCGCCGGGCCTTTGGGCAGATCGGGAGAGCCGTACTCCATCGTCCAGCGGTAGATGCGCTCGATCAGCGGCTCGATCACTTCGTCGTCCAGTCTTCGGACGGTGCCGCGAAACCCCTCTGCCGCCGCCGAGAGCGCGATGGAGAGCCCGGTGGCGTTTCGCCCGGCGGAGCCCGACGGGTTAAAGGGCGGGGTGACGCCGCTGGCGACGCCGGCGTACCCCTCGAAGAGCCGGATCATCTCCAGCAGTATCGGGGAGACGTCGGGGATGAGCACCGGGCGGATCGCCGATTCCTTGGCCCCCGGCCTCAGTACCCATTTTTTGCCGGGGTAGACGCTGATGATGTCCTGGCCGGGTACCAGCGCCTCGACGTCGATCTCGAACATGCAGTTTCCGGCGAGCGCCTTGTTGTCTACCAAGAGCCGTGTAGCGCCGTTTATCATCTTTTGCGAATCCCGGATGTTTTCTGCCACCCCCACGCCCCAGAACTGGTGGGGCACCGGCTCCCACCTAAAGCGCAGGTAGGGGCGAAACGCCGGGTTCCAGGGGTTTAGCGCGACCTTTACCAGCTCGTCGCCTCCCACCAGCAGCACTGCTTCGCGATCCTCGTCGCCGCCGGGCTCGATCTTTACCCCGGCGCGACGCAAGAGCTCGGTGGGCACCGTCCCCCAGTACTCCAGAAGGGCCAGCCGCTCTGAGCTGTCCAGCCCCGATTGCCCGACGGCGGTGCGAAGTGTTTGCTCCCACTGCTCTTCGGGGGCGGAGTCGCCGCGTTTTATGAGGCGGTCTACCGCCTCGGAGTCGTAGTCGGCGCGCCGGGCGAGCTTTCTCAGCTAGTGGGGATGGAGCCGGTGAAACTGGATGACTCCCTCGGCCTGTTCGATGTCGGGGGCGTCGGGGTCGGGGTAGAACGACCAGATCGGTACCGTCTCCACCGCCGGGTAGCTCTCGGAGATGGGCGTTGAGGCCCACAGCCCCGACTCGGGATCGCGCCCGAAGGCGGTGGAGTGGGACTCGGCCAGCACCGGCACGCGCACGATCCCGGTGCCCGACCAGGCGGCGTCCCACGACATCTCGGTTAGCCGGTCGCCCACCCGCGCCATCGCCAGAATCCGCTCTATTTCCGACTTGATGGCGAGGGTGTCGCAGCGCGGGGCGTCGTCGAGGCTGACCAGATCGAAGCGGATGTTTCGCATCGCGGGTTCGATCTTGCGGCAGGCTTCGCGTACGCGCTGGCGGGTTATGCGCACAAAGACGCGCGAGCCCGATTGCTCGGAAGCGCGCCACTGGCCCTGCACGGCGGGGGCGTATTCGCCCAGGGTGTTGTGGTAGGCCTCGTTCCAGCGGGCCTCGAAGGGGCGTCTGCCTTCGCGATAGCGTTCAAAGCGTTCCCATACGTAGGCTACCAGTTCTCTTTTTGCCGTAGCTATTGTGCTCATCAGAATCCCAACTCCCGGTCAAAGGGTTTGTGTGCGGGGTTATTTGCGCCCGAAGCGTTTAAGAGCTCGGGCAGGTGCGAGACCGCCGGAGCGGCGAAAGTCATCATCAGGGCGTCGCCCCGGTCGGGGGACGCGAGGCTACGGTGCTTTCGCTCGCGCTTGGACTCGATGCGGATGCGCCCGCCGGAGGTGACGCCGTATTTAACGGTGGCCAGCTGCGCCACCAGCTCTTCGTCGTCGGGCAATTTCGCCTCGCCCGACTCAAGCCAGTCGCGCACGCGCCACCAGAGCTCGCTGCGCAGATCGTCAAAGCGCTCGGTATCCAGCGCGCGTTCGGCGACGTTTACCGGATGGACGTAGAGTTTCAGCTCGCGCAGGCGGTCGGCCACCCCGGCACCCAGTCCCACCACATCGACAAATATGGTGGCGGCCCTGTGCGCCCTGGCTTCGGCGCAGACCCTGCCCACCGTCTCCATCGTGTCGAGCCCCCGATAGCACTGGAGCTCTTCGACCACCGGGTCGCGACGGCGAAGTATTACCGTCTCATCGTCGCCAAAGCGCGCCACGTCCACTCCCAGCACCACCGGGTGTCCGGCTTCGGGTGTCAGGTCGCGACCCACGGCGGCCTCCACCGTGGAGAGCCCTATCAGGGCATCGGGTTCGCGCGTCGGAAACTCACCCAGCACCCGCACGCGGTAGATGTCGGAGTCCTCTCCGTAGCGCTGGGCCATGCGTGTCGAGTATTCGGGGGCCACCAGCGCCGAGCCCGACGAGGGGAGGCAAAAAGTGGTCCAGTGGGCGCGATCGGAGTGGAAGGCGCGAAAAAAAGCCCCCTCGCGCCGCGTCGGGTTCCCAGCCATTACGACGAGAGAGCCGGGGGTTGAGAGCGCGCCCTCTGCGACCTCGAAGACCTCGTCGTCGATGCCGCTGGCCTCGTCTATCAGAAACGCCAGATGTTCGCCGTGAAAGCCCTGTAGTGCTTCGGGGTTGCCCTTTCGCGAGGTGCGAGCTACGGCAAACCACGAGTCGGGGGCACCCCGGTGGCGCACCCAGTTTCGCCCAACCTGTAAGAGGTCGCGGAAGGGGGCGCGCATCTTGCGGTGCCAGCGGGCTACCTCGCCCCAGAGGATGTCTTCGAGCTGATGGGCGGTGGGGGCGGTGCAGGGGATGATGGAAGCCGGGCGGGTCGAGAGCCACCAGAGCAGAATCCAGGAGAGCAGCGCGCTCTTGCCCACGCCGTGCCCCGAGCGCAGGGCGATGCGCCTTTTCCCTTTGTCCAGCGCCCGCAGCACCAGGGCTTGCTGGACGGTGGGGTTGGCCCCTATGACTGTGGAGACAAAGGCGCTGGGTTTTCGTATCCGGGCCAACGCGCGCCGGGCCTGCTCGTGTTTTGGGGGCTTCGGGGGGTTAGCCGTCATCTTCAGCCGCCAGTTCGCGAAGGGCGCTTACAAGCTCGGCCGCGTGCGCGCCCGATTCGCTCTTTTTTGACAGGAGCGAGAAGAACATCTTGAAGAACTCTTTCTCGTTCTCCTCCGCCCACGAGTGGAGCGCGCGTCTGCCGCCAAGCCGCTGGTAGACCCACCAGAAATCTTCGCGCACACCGTCGGGCCGGGGTGTTGTGTTTTTGTCGGCGTCGGTGTGCGTAGCCACATCATTGTCCACGTATGCTCTCTCTCTTCCGTGTTTATATTAGGGATAACCTGCCCCCGCAGAGCCTCGTGGCCCTTTTGGGTGGTCGGGCGCAGCCCCGGCTGTACCCCGTGCTCCGTTTGGAGATTGGCGCTTGGGCTCTTGCAGAGGGGCAGGTTGATAAACAGTGTGCTCGCGTGGCGGGCTCAGGAGGGGATAAGAAAAATGGTGCGAATCAGCTTTCATTTTGGCGGGTTATGATTGTCGCGGGGCCAAGTGGAAAAAGCATCGGTATAGCTGTATAGTGAGCGCAGTCTGTCAAGGGCGGTTTGCTTTTGACTTAAGGCGTGGTTTTTTTTGTAGTTTTTGCCCATTTGAGGGGGAATGGGATTTTTGGAGGTAGCTCAAGGTGTTGTTGCGAGCAGTAAGCGTCTATCTGTTGTTGTCCACTGTGTTTAGCCCCTCTATTGTCAGCGCCGCCGACGTTCTCGATTACAAGAAGATCGGCCCGGTACAGATAGTTGAGCGCATGGCGCAGACCCTTATAGAGGGCAGCAGCTCCGAGCGCAGGTCTGTAACCGAAGAGGCGCATGAGCTGGGTGAGAAATACCTCGCCACCCTTGGCGAGGAAGAAAAGGCCGTCGAATTCTTCCAGGCGGCGGGCGAGGCGTTCATCCCCCTCTTCTGGACCGCGAAATCCACCACCAGAGTCCGCAGCGAGCGCATCCTCGCCGAGTTCGTAGGCGAGCTTGGCCCCTACCTCCAATCCCCGGACGACATCAGAAAAGCCCCCGCGTTCAAACTGTTGGAGCGCTATGCGTCGCTGATGATGGTTGCCCCCAGCACCGCTTCCAGCGGAAAGCTGCTGGAGAAAATTCGGCAAATATTTGAACAGGCAAAATATGAATTTACGGTGACCACCGCCACAGAGTTCACCGTCTTTGAAGGGCTGCCAAACCCCGATCCGGCGTTTGGCAAAAATGAAGGGGAGAAGACGGTGGCAGTCGCCAAAGTCAAAGAACCGGCTCCCGTGCCCGTTTGGCCCGTCGCTGTACAGGTGGCGCAAAAGCCTGTTTTAACCCCCCCCGTAGCAGCTGGCAGCGTCAAGACACCGAGGCCCAAAGAGGTCACGAGGGTGGTCTCGGCCGCGGGGAGTAAGCCCGTAGTCAGACAGGCCCCGATAAGGCGCGTATCGGCTAGATCGAGCGCCCCGACAGGGGGCAGTGCCGCTGTAAGGGTGAGCGTCAAAAAATTTGCAGGTGTTACAGGGGCGGTTGGCTCTGTTAGGGCACCTCGTCCGGCCGGGACGGCTGGCTCCGGAGAGGTGGTGAGGGTAAGCGCGAGATCGGCCAGGCAGACCTCGCGCTCGTCGAGCCCCGCCGCACTCAGGATATTGAATGAACAGCTCCAGAGTGACGATGAAGCCCAACTGCTCTCGGCGTTCGGGTTGGCCAGACAGCTCTACGAAGAGATCAGATATAGCGCCAGGGCAGGGGTTGGCGCAGAGCGGGAGACGGCGGAAAAGATCGTCGTCCGCGCCCGAATGCTGGTCGGCTCCTCCAGCGTTTCGGTGCAGAAGGCGGCGATTCCCATGGTGGCCGAGCTGGGCGACGACAGGTCGGTGGGACAGCTGATACGCCTTCTCTCTGAAAAGCAGAGCGGCGTCGACGCGGTGGCGCTGGCTGCGCTAAAGAAATTGACCGGCAAGGGCTACGGTTACTCCATTGCGCAGTGGCAAAAATGGCAGGCGTCTAGGCGGAGTGCTCCATAAAGTAGAGCTTACCGCGGCCTTGGCGGATAGGCGGATAGGCGGATAGGCGGGGGGTCTTCCCGGCCCTCTGGAGGCGGCCCTCTCTGTGGCCGGGGCGAGCCTTCGAATAGCGCGCTTGACCGTTGAGGGCGATGCGTCAAAGCGTTGGCTCAGTATGCGAACGATCTCATTATATTTCTCCGAGCGTAGCCGAAGCTCTTCAAACACCATCCTTATCTTGACGTCGCGGGCGAGCCGCTCGCACTCCGCCACCTTCTTTCTCAGCGCCCCGCTGGCCCACAGCAGGCGCTTTTCACGGATACCGACGATCATCGGTTTATTTCTCC
>CAXMSR010000100.1:5861-6135 GCA_964195725.1 uncultured Kiloniellaceae bacterium
GTCGCATGCGCGCCAGCGCCATGCCCATGCGGTCGCCTGCGCCCTTGTGGGTGTGTCCCTGGTGGCGCAGCCCCCTTCGCAAGCGCACCAGCGCGTTTTTCTCGAGCTGCACCTCTTCGCCCTCGTAAAGTGCCAGTTCCTGACAGCAGTGGGGGTTGGCCGGATCCTGATCGTCCATCCCCTTCACCGGCATCCCCGGCCAGTAGTGGCGGCCTCCGTCCCAGAGGCTGTGGTGGGTCAGCGCGGTGTAGTGAACTTCAAAGAAGGGTTCGGC
>CAXMSR010000101.1:0-6073 GCA_964195725.1 uncultured Kiloniellaceae bacterium
GGCTCCTTTTTTTGTCGTTTTCATGGCGCAGGCTACGGTAGTAAATTTATTTTTCAATATCCTTGATCGGCGGAGCGCAAAGCTGCAAAATCAGGCGTGCGCAGCACGCGCCAAACTTGAACTGATATCGTGAAACCGGGGGCGAGTCCCCCACCTGGATATAGAGGACTGGCACC
This sequence comes from uncultured Kiloniellaceae bacterium, assembly GCA_964195725.1. Classification (GTDB taxonomy): domain Bacteria; phylum Desulfobacterota; class Deferrisomatia; order Deferrisomatales; family BM512; genus CAXMSR01. Next base: position 177 of record CAXMSR010000101.1, read on the forward strand.
CCCAATGGCAGCAAAACAGGAAATCTACGACGCTTCGTCTATTAAGACCCTTGAAGGGCTCGACCCCGTCCGGCGCAGGCCGGGGATGTACACCAACACCGTGGACCCCAACCACATCATCCAGGAAGTGATCGACAACGGGGCTGACGAATGTCTGTCAGGCTACGCCGATACGATCAGGGTCACGATCCACGCCGACCAGTCGGTGTCGGTGGAGGACAACGGGCGCGGCATCCCGGTGGATCAGCACCCGGTGAAAAAGAGGCCCGCCATCGAGGTGATCCTCACCACCCTTCACGCGGGGGGCAAGTTCGAGGGCAAGAGCTATTCGTTCTCCGGCGGGCTCCACGGCGTAGGCGTGTCGGTGACCAACGCGCTCTCAACAAGGCTGGAAGCCACCGTCAAGCGCGGCGGCGCGCAGTGGTCGATCGCTTTTGAGAGCGGCTATCTGGCCTCGGAGCTTGTGCGCGACGACGTAAAGGTCGGCCAGAAGAACACCGGCACAAAGGTCCGGATGTGGCCCGACCCCAAGTATTTCGACACTCCCAAGATCAACCGCAAGGGGCTTGAGCACCTGTTGCGCTCCAAGGCGGTGCTTTTGCCCGGCACCCACGTACACCTCGAAGTGGAGGGGGCCGACGGCAACATCGAGAAGATCGAGTGGCACTATGAAGATGGCCTCAAGGATCACCTGAGCGATCTCATCGGCGACAAAGAGACGGCGTGCCCCATCTACGTCGATCGCCGCTTCTACGAGCCCGAAACCAACGGCGGCGAGTTCACCGAGGGCGAGGGGGCCGAATGGGCGCTTACCTGGGCGACCGAGGGCAGCGGCGTGGGCGAGTCCTACGTCAACCTCATCCCCACCGTCAACGGCGGCACCCATTTAAACGGTTTTCGCACCGCGATCACCGAGTCGATCCGCGTCTTTGCCGAACAGCACAACCTGCTGCCAAGGGCGGTCAAGCTAAGCCCCGAAGACGTCTGGCAGAAGGCTTGTTATCTTCTCTCCACCCGCATCCAGGAGCCGCAGTTTCAGGGGCAGACCAAGGAGCGGCTCAGCTCGCGCGAGGCGGCGCGGCTGGTGGGGGCGATGTTCAAGGACCCCTTCGACCTCTGGCTAAACGAGCACGTCGAAGAGGGCAAGGCGATAGCACAGCTCGCCATCAGGGCGGCAGCCGAGCGGTTAAAGCAGGGCAAGAAGGCGCAGATAAAAGCCCAGGGCAGCCTCGGCACGCTGCCCGGCAAGCTCGCCGACTGCAAGGAGCGAAACTACGAGCTTAACGAGCTCTTCCTCGTCGAGGGCGACTCGGCGGGGGGGTCGGCCAAGCAGGCCAGAAACCGCGCCACCCAGGCGATCCTGCCGCTTCGCGGAAAGATCCTCAACACCTTCGAGGCCTCCAAGGACGTGGTGCTCACCTGCGAGGCCACCCACAACATCGTCGTCTCCATCGGCGTAGACCCCCACAAGCCCGACGCCGAGGTAGACCTGTCGGGCCTTCGCTACGGCAAGATCATCATCATGACCGACGCCGACGTCGACGGGGCGCACATCAAGGCGCTGTTGGCGGGGTTTTTCTACACCCACTACCGCCGCCTGGTGGAGGCGGGCCACATCTTCGTCGCCGAGCCGCCGCTCTACCGGGCAGATGTTCCGGCCCACGGAAAATACAAGCAGCGCCGCACCGTCTATTGCCTCGACGATCGCGAGCTGACCGTCGCCCGCGACAAGGCGGTGGCCGAAGGGGTGAACCCCGAAAAGATCAAGGTGCAGCGCTTTAAGGGGTTGGGCGAGATGAACGCCCCGCAGCTCTACGAGACGACGATGAACCCCGACACCCGCCGGGTGATGCCGCTTTTTGTCGAGCCGGGCTGCGAAGAGGAGACGAAGGCGATCTTCCTCAAGTGCCTCGGCAAAAAAGAGGCCCAGGCCCGAAGAGAATGGATTGAACGCGACGGCAACATGGCCGACGCCGACATATAAGGAGCGAGCTAAATTGTCTGGAGCAGATAGATTCAAAAAAGCCGTTAACGGCCAGCCGGGAGTGGACTGGCAGCCGATCGGCCCCTATGTGGACAAGTCCTACCTCGACTATTCGCTCTCGGTCATCCTCTCGCGCGCCATCCCGGACGTTCGCGACGGGCTAAAGCCGGTGCATCGGCGCATCCTCTTTGCTATGAGCAAGCTCGGCCTGGGGCCGACGACGTACACAAGAAATCCGCCCGCGTAGTCGGCGACGTTATCGGCAAGTACCACCCGCATGGCGACGCGTCGGTCTACGACGCGATGGTGTTGATGTCGCAGGACTTCAGCCTTCGCCACCCGATGATCGACGGACAGGGCAACTGGGGCTCTATCGACGGCGACAGCCCGGCTGCGATGCGCTACACCGAGTGCCGCATGAGCGCCTACTCCAAGCTGCTGCTGGAAGAGATCGGCAAGGGGACGGTGGACTTTCGCCCCAACTACGACGGCAACGACGAGGAACCGGTCTGCCTGCCCGCGCGGCTGCCGATGGCGCTTCTAAACGATCAGACGGGCATCGCCGTCGGCATGGCCGCCGACATCCCCGGCCACAACCTGGGCGAGGTGGTCAAGGCCTCGGTCGCTCTTTTCAAGAACCCCAACACCACGCTTCGGGGGCTGATGCGCTATATCAAAGGCCCCGATTTCCCCTGTGGCGGGCAGGTGACCACTCCAAGAGAAGAGCTGGCGGAGATCTATGAAACCGGGCGCGGGATGCTCACCGTGCGCGGCGGCTACGAGGTGAAAAAAGACGCCGACGGTTGGCACATGGTCTTCACCGAGCTGCCCCCCAAGACCTCCCCCGAGCAGATACTTCAAGAGCTCGACGCCATCTCCAACCCCCAGCCGAAAAAGAAAAAGAAGGGGGCCGCCGCCGGTGCCGGCAGGGGCGCGGGAGCTATCGACCCGGAACAGCGCGCCGCCAAGCAGGCGCTTTTAAGCCGCGTAACCGAGATAAATAACGGCGCGGGCAACGACACCGGCCCCGTCTATATCGAGATCTATCCCAAGTCCAACCGGCAGAAACCCGATGAGCTGGCAAACTACCTTTTTTCCGTCACCAGCCTGGAGACGCGGGTGAAGGTAAACATGAACCTTCTGAACCTAGAGGGGTTGCCCGCGCAGATGGGGCTGCTGGATATACTTCGCGACTGGAACAAGTTTCGCTTCGACACGGTGACGCGCCGCACCGATTTTCGCCTTGAAAAAGTCGAAGCGCGGCTGCACATCCTCGAAGGTTTTTTGAAGGTGCTGATCGACATCGAGGAGGTGATAAAGATCATCCGAGCCTCCGATAACGACCAGATCGCCAAAGCCAATATCATGGAGCGCTGGTCGCTGAGCGAGATTCAGGCCGACAAAATCCTCGACATGAAGCTGCGCCAACTCACCCGTCTCGATGAGCTGACCCTTGAGAAAGAGGCGAGCAACCTTCGCGCAGAGCAGGCGGGGCTGAGAAAACTTCTGGGCAACGACGAGGCGATGACCGCGCTCATTATCGAAGAGCTTGAGTCCGACGCCGCCGAGTTCGGCACACCGCGAAGAACGGTGGTGGAAGAGGCCGAGCGCGCCGTCTTCGACGATTCGGTGGTGGACGAGCCGGTGACGATCATCCTGAGCAGAAAGGGCTTTGTCCGCTCGCGGGTGGGCCACAATATCGAACTTGACGGGCTGGGCTACAAAGACGGCGACGCGCTCCACTCAGTACTTGAGACGCGGAGCACCAAGTCGGTCATCCTTTTTGACACCTGCGGCAGGGCCTACACCCTGGCGGCCAGCCTCATCCCCGGCGGCAGGGGCGATGGTGTGCCCATTACATCGCTCATCGACATTCAGGACAGAGCGCAGCTCGTCTCGATCTTCGCCGCCGAGCCCAAGGATAAGATACTGCTGGCCTCTACCATCGGCTACGGCTTCGTCACCGAGATCGAGAACCTGCTGGCGCGAAACAGGGCGGGCAAAGCCGTGCTGAACACCGCTGGCGGCATCGCGCTGGCCCCGCTGCTTCTCGCCGGAGAGAGCCGTCGGGTGGGGGTGGTCAACACCTCGGGCTTCCTTGTGGTCTTCGAGCTCTCCGAGATCGGCGAGTACCCGAAGGGCAAGGGCAACAAGCTCTTGCAGCTCAAATCCGGAGAAGAGCTGGCGAGCATCGTCGTCTTTGGCGATGTGCTGGAGCTGCCCCCCAAGCGCGGCAAATCGCTCTATCAGCTAAAAGGCGAAGAGCTGGAGGGCTACCTGCGAAAGCGCGGCAGCCGGGGACGATTTCTGCCCAAAAAAGTCGCGCCGCCCGAAAAAAAGAGCGACGCCAAGGGCGCGCTGCAGGACGAACTTTTTTGAGAAACACCCCACGCCGCCCCCACTGCGCTAAGCCGGGGATGACACGCCCCTGCGCGGCCTCGCCCGCTGCCGATAGCCGCCAGCGGGGCGCTGCGTCTTTTCCCCCTCCGGGGCATGGGCGACTGAGTAACCTTTCAGGCCGAAAAGCTGCGAGGCGAAAGTGAACGAAGAGACTATCGCGTTGACCAAAAATATCGTGGTAAGCGCAGCCCTTGTCGGGCTCACCGTCATGGACGCGGTGCGCCGCGCGTTTAGCGAGATTGGCCCGCGCGAGGTCTTCAAGAAGACGCGCCACGGCGAGATAAAGCTGAACAAGGCCCCCTGTCACCCCCTGGACAGGTTGGCCGCCGACGATCTTCTCACCGTAGTGCTCCACCGCCCCGCGCCGCCCAAGGTGAAAGAGGTGCTAAGGCGCGACGAGTGGATACCCACCCCCGCCGGGCCGCTCTGGGTGGTCTACGAGGACGAAGACCTCCTGGCGGTCTCCAAGAGCTCGGGGTGCGCCAGCCACCCGGCGCTGGGCCACAGCGGCGACACCCTTATAGAGCGCGTACGCTATCTTTTGAAAGATCTGGTTCTACAGCCAGGGGAGGAAGACTTCGCCCCGGCGCTGGCCAACCGCCTCGACATCGAGACGAGCGGTATCTCGCTTATTGGCAAGAATAAGCAAGCCCGAAAGCGGCTGGGCAACCATATCCAGCGCGGCATGATCGACAAACGCTACCTCGCGCTGGTGGCGGGCTGGCCCAGCGAGGCGGGCGAGATGACCCATCCGCTCTTAAAGCGCGCCGACAGTCGCCAGCTGGCGAACTATCCCGAAGGCCACCCCAAGCGAAAGCCCAAGCTACAGGACGCCCACACGCGCTACCGCGTGCTGCGGCGGCTGGAACACCCGTTTCAGCTCTCGCTCATCGAAGTGGAGCTCTTGACGGGGCGCACCCACCAGATACGGCGGCACTTCGCCGACGCCGGGTACCCGGTGGCGTTGGATAAAAGGTACGGCGACAGGGATTTCAACAGGATGCTGGCCCAGGACACCGGGCTGGACAGGATGTTTTTGCACGCCTACAGGGTAGAGCTGCTCCACCCGCTGACGAGGGTGAAGATGGTGGTGACCTCGCCGCTGCCCGAAAATCTTTGCGACGCGCTGCGTGCGATGGGCGCAGACCCCGCCGGGGTCAACGCCGAGCTGTTACCAGAAGAGAACGGACAAGAAGAGAGCTAACAGCCCTAAAGTGCAAAAAGTAATACTTGATCTGACAAGGGCCCAGAGAGGAGCTTGACCTGATCTGGCAACCGCTCGTTTTTCGTGTTCCAAAAAAGAACCTTTTTGACACACATGACCTTCCTTGTTGTCTTGTAATCCAATCCTGGCATTTCACTTGAACCGGCTTCGAGGGGCAGCCGCCCGCCCGATTCTCGGCAAATAAAATCATTTACCCCCTTGACGTCTCCAACCTGCCCGCTAGTATTATTTCTCACAAAGCTAGGCTTCGGAATCAAAATCCTTTTTACTTCTGCGTGAAATTTCATT
>CAXMSR010000102.1:0-6057 GCA_964195725.1 uncultured Kiloniellaceae bacterium
GTTTAGCAGCGAAGCTCGGTTGGCCGAGAGCGTCGAGGCCGCCGGAGCGCGCTCGGTCCCCCTACATCTCACCTTAAATGCACCTACCTATACTCCTGAAATATATAACGAATTAACTTCACTTGCCCAAAGAGCGCACTCCTGGGGAGTCGAGAGCTTCATCGTTGGAGACCCCGGTCTGATAGCGCGGCTGCACGAGCTCGACAGCTCGCTCAAGATCACCCTGTCAACGATGGCCGGGACGATGAACAGGGGGTGGCTCGATTACTACCGGACTTTGGGGCTCTACCGGGCGGTGTTCCCCCGACACCTCAACCTCGCCGAGATGGCTTCTTTGGTGCGCAACGGTGGCAGGCTTGAGTTCGAGGCTTTTGTCCTGATCGGCAAGTGCCCCAACGAAGAGGCTTTCTGCTCGTTCCAGCATGTCAGTCCCACCAAGCGTTGGCCCTGCGAGATCGAATACCGCCTCTGCGGAGAGGCATCGGCCAGCGCTGCCAGCTCTGTCCGTCCTGTTAGCCCTGCCTGGGCAGATAGCGCCTTGAACAGCGGAGCTTTGAGCGATATAGCCTTGGACGGCGGTGCCTCAACGCACCCGCTGGCCCTGTGGAACCGGCGCTGGAGCAGGGTAGAGCGTCGTTTCGGCTGTGGGCTGTGCGCGCTGGACGAGCTGAAAAAGATCGGCGTGAAGGTGGCAAAGCTGGTAGGCAGGGGAGGGCCGACCGGGGGCAAGGTGGCAAACGTAAAGCTTGTCAGGCGTTTTCTCGCAGGAGGGGTCGATCGTGAAGAGGCGAGGGCGGCCTACGCCGAGAGGTTCGGCACCCGCTGCACCCCCGAGGTCTGCTATTTTCCCGAATTGGCCGGTTAGCGCACCACTGCCGGTGGCTGGCCGCACACTGGCTGCATACTGGCCGGTGCTCTGCCGGTTGCGGTCGTTCCCCGTGGATTTTAACCGGTCACAGCTTTGTATACGAGCCTGAAGGCGACCACCAGGAGCAGCAGCGAAAACGCCTGCAAGAGCTTTACCCCTGAGACTTTCCTCGCAGCTTTGACCCCTATTTTGGCCCCGGTTATCGCAGCTCCGCCTCCCACTGCGGCTGCGCCGAGGTGTACATACCCCAAGGTCATCGGAGCCGAGTTGCCGTCAAAGAGCCCCACACAGATATAGAGGATTGCGCTAAGGGTGGCGTTTACGGTTATGAACGCCGAGCTGGTGGCCATTGCGTCGTGAATTTTCTTTCCGCCGAAGCGCGAGAGGAAGGGAACCAGCAGTATTCCGCCGCCGACTCCGAAGAATGAAGAAAAGGTGCCGATCCCGATCCCTGCCACCGGGTGGGTCCAGGGCGGCGAAGGGGGCGCTGGCTCGGCGACCGCAAACTTTGCCCTCGTAGTGCGGTACGCCACAGTGCAGAGCACCATGGCCAGGAGGATTCTGAAGGTAGTGCCGTCGGCCCTGCTTGCGCAGAAGGTTCCGATAGATATGCCCAGAAGAGCGCCGATCAGCAGGCGCAGCACCATCCCGAAGTCTATCTCGGCGTGTTGCCGGTGGGTGGTGACCGCCATGAACGAGGCCCCGGCGATGACTGTGAGCGAGGTGCCAAGGGCGGTCTGCTCGACCGCGCCCTGAGGAAACCAGAGGGCGAAGATCTCCATGAAGGCGGGCACAAGCAGGATTCCGCCGCCTATCCCCAAGAGCCCGGCGATGAACCCCGCCGAGAGGCCGACCGCGACGAGGGCCAGCCAGATCACCGGGCGTCGCCTGTTGAAGTCCGTGGTTTTGCCAGCTCAGCGGCTGACAGCTCAACAGCTGACAGTTCTGGGGCTGGCTCGATCCTGCCGATAGTCTCTTTGCGGTGGTTTCTCAGCGTGGGGCGCCGGTAAGCGGCCAATGCCCTGGCGTCGTCCTCGTCGATTACCCCGGCCTGCAAGAGCACCTCGACAACGACGGGTGCCAGCGCGCGCATTGCGCCGTCCTCTACCTTCAGGGCTATCCCGACGCCCTCTTTTACCAGGGCTAGCGCGTAGCCGCCTTCGGTGCCGACCTTTGCTATAAGGGTGCCGTTGGCCTGCCGCATGACGTCGGTGCATAGCCGCTCGTCACCGGCTATCATCTCGGGATGCGCCAGTGGTGCCGAAGCGGTCTTTTTTATGGCCGCTACAACTTCGGGCGTCAGCGCACCATCGGCTTCGGGTGCCGCCAGCCGGGCATAACCTTTTGCCAGGGCGCGCAGCGGAGCGCGAAAGACCGGCACGCCGCAGCCGTCTGTTCCGATGCCTAGTTCAGAGGTTTCCAGGCCACAGCAGAGCGCCACCATGCGGCGGATATGCTGCTGTACCGGGTGATGCGTGTCTATATCGCCCTCTATCGGCCAGCCGTGGTGGACGCAGAGGGTGAGCATGGCGACGTGTTTGCCCGCGCAGTTGTTGTGGACCGCCAGCGGCTTTAGCCCCTGATCCGCCAGCCGCTTGGCTGTGGGGCGGTGGCTGGGCCGGTGTATGCCGCAGGCCAGCGCGCCCTCGTCCAGCCCAATTTTGTCGAGCACCGAGCGCACCGCCGCTACGTGGTAGTCTTGCCCCGAGACGCTGCCGCACATCAGCGCCAGCTCTTTGTCGCTTAGCTCATAACGCTCGTACGCGCCGTCCAGCACAACCGGCACCGCCTGAAAGGGCTTGGCCATCGAACGCATAAAGGTGGGAAAGTCGGGGTCCCCAAAGCCGTATTGGATTTCCCCGTCGGGGGTGCAGCACACCAGGTGCCCACGGTGGATGGATTCTACGAGCTCCCCTCTGACAACCCTCGCCATGGGGAGGGGGAAAGTATTTTTCATTTTTTATCTCCGTGGGATCAGCCCGCAGCGGTGACGTGGAACTTGCGTGTGCGGGGACCATCGAATTCACAGAAGTAGATCGCCTGCCACACGCCCAGCACCAGCGCGCCGTTTGAGATGGGGATGGTGGTAGAGGCCCCCATCAGGCTGGCTTTGATGTGCGAGTCGGAGTTGCCCTCTACGTGTTTGAAAGCGGGGCTCTCCGGGACTAGGTCGCTGAGAAAATCGGTAAAATCGAGACAGACGTCGGGGTCGGCGTTCTCGTTTATCGTCACGCCTGCGGTGGTGTGGGGGACGTAGACGACGCAGAGCCCCTCTTTAACACCGCTCTGGCGCACAAACTGCTTCACCTGAAAAGTGATATCCACGAGGCATTCGCGTTTCTTGGTGGGTAGAGTGAAGGTGTCCAACTTTACAGCCCTCCAGTTGAAGTTTATTTGAGCGGGAAATCTACCACAGACGAAGCGTATTGTAATCCCAAAACCCCGCTTTAGCTTGACTTTAACTGGCTTGGTCGAGTATGAAACGAGCAAACGTAGTCCCTTGCTTCTGTCGAAATCTGCGTAGCCGGTTTCAGGTGTACGCGCACCCCCCCGACGAGCTTTTTTGGAGGAGTCTGAAATGTTTGAAATCAATGACGTTATAGCTCGCGAAATTCTGGATTCGCGCGGCAACCCCACCATAGAGACCGAAGTGTACCTGACCTCGGGGATCATGGGCCGGGCGGCGGTGCCCTCCGGTGCCTCGACCGGAGAACACGAGGCCGTGGAGCTGCGCGACGGCGACCCGTCCCGTTATATGGGCAAGGGCGTCCAAAAAGCGGTGGAGAACGTCAACACCCTTATCGCCTCCGAGATCATAGGCTACGACGCTCGCGAGCAGGTTGAGATCGATTCGTGCCTGTGCGATCTGGATGGTACGCCCAACAAGGCCAAGCTGGGTGCCAACGCCATCCTCGGCGTCAGCCTCGCCTGCGCCAAGGCTGCGGCCACCGCCTGCGAGATGCCGCTCTACCGCTATATCGGCGGCTCCAACGCCACGGTGCTGCCGGTGCCGATGATGAATATCATCAACGGCGGTTCGCATTCCGACGCCCCGATCGACTTCCAGGAGTTCATGATCATGCCCTTCGGCGCGCCCCGCTTCGGCGAGGCGCTGCGCATGGGCACCGAGGTCTACCACAGCCTCAAGCAGACCCTGAAGGATAAGGGCCACCGCACGGCGGTGGGCGACGAGGGCGGCTTTGCCCCCGACCTGGGTTCGAATGAAGAGGCGCTTGAGGTGATAATCGAGGCGATCGAGCGCGCCAACTACGTCCCCGGAAAAGACCTGCTCATCTCTATCGACGCCGCCGCCAGCGAGATGTATTCAAACGGCATCTATACTTTAGGAGCCGAGGCGCAGCCTGAAAAGTCCTCTGCCGATATGGTGGATTTTTGGGCCGACCTTGTCGGAAGGTACCCGATCTACTCTGTTGAAGACGGCCTGGACGAGAACGACTGGGACGGCTGGAAGCAGCTGACCGCCGCGCTGGGCTCTAAAATCCAGATCGTTGGCGATGATCTTTTCGTCACCAATACCGAAAAATTGAAAGAGGGGAATCGACCTGGGCGTCGGCAACTCGATCCTCATCAAGGTCAACCAGATCGGCACGCTGACCGAAACGATCGAGGCGATCAAACTCGCCGACCGCAACGGCTATACGTCCGTGACCAGCCACCGCAGCGGCGAGACCGAGGACGCCACCATCGCCGACCTCGCCGTGGCCACCAACGCCGGCCAGATCAAGACCGGCTCGCTCTGCCGGAGCGAGCGGGTCGCCAAGTACAACCAGCTGCTGCGCATCGAAGACGTGCTCGGCGACTCGGCTCGCTACAACGGAGCCGCGCTGCTGGCTTCCCGCAGCTGATAGCTTTACATAGCAAATATAATTACTTGCAAGTCAATCGACGCGCCTTGCCCCTGGCAATCGCGCATTTAAAATGTTAATGAAAGAGGAGTTTTGAACAATGGCAATTGCACGTACCTACGCGATGATCAAGCCCGACGCCACCGAGCGCAACCTTATCGGCAAGATCGTCGCTCGCATCGAAGAAGAGGGTTTTAAAGTCGTAGCCATGCGCAAGGTGCAGCTCAGTCTGCGCGAAGCCCAGGCTTTTTACGGCGTACACAGCGAGCGCCCCTTTTTTGGCGAGCTGACCGAGTTCATGTCGAGCGGCCCCATCGTCGGCATGTGCCTTGAGCACGAAGACGCCATCGCAAAGTGGCGCGAAGTGATGGGCGCCACCAACCCCGCCGACGCGGACGAAGGCACCCTGCGCAAGCTCTACGCCCGCAGCCTGGGTGAAAACTCGGTTCACGGCTCCGACGCTACGGAGACCGCCGCCGAAGAGATGTCTCTGATCTTCAGGGGCCTCGATCTGATCTAGGCCGCTTGACGCTTGACCGTTTTCGACAAGGCCCGGCAGCTTATGCCGGGCCTTGTCGTTTCACCTTCATACTTTGGAATATCATGGGCGAAATAAGGCTGATCTCCGGAAAATATCGCGGCAAGCTCCTTGAGTCTCCGCCTGGAGCGTCGACGCGACCGCTCTTGTCGCGCCTGCGAAAGAGCCTCGCCGATATTTTGCGCCCACGGCTTCACGGGGCGGCGGTCCTCGATCTCTTCGGCGGCACGGGGGCGATCGCCTTCGAGCTCCTCTCCAACGGTGCCGAGCGCGCAGTGATAATCGAGCTCGATTTTAGCGCAGCAAAGATTCTGGAGCAGAACGCCAAGAGGCTGGGTGCCCAAGCGCGGGTCGTTCAGGGCGACTGCCTTGAGGCCATAGTCCGGCTGGGCAAGGCTGACGAGCAGTTTGACGTGATAATGGTTGTGCCGCCCTATTATATGGACCTTCAGCGCAAAGCGATGGAGGCGCTGGCTGCCGCTTCGCTGTTGGCCGCCGGTGGAGTGGTTATCGTGCAGCGCGACAAGAGCGAGCCCTTCTGGGAGGCCAAGACGCCTTTCATCCACGAGCAGACGCGCGCCTATGGCCGCACGGTCTTCGATTTCTACCACCTGGAAGCTGGAGTGGCGCAGAGATGAACGATGCGAGGGCAGGGGAGATGGCCGGGACGATGGTCGCAACAGCTGTAGCGCCCTGGTGGGGGCTGGTGGACGACAGCCGCCTGCGCCTGGACTACGCCATGAAGATACTGGAGACGGCGTCGTCTCTGGAGCGCGCGATAGTGG
>CAXMSR010000103.1:0-6021 GCA_964195725.1 uncultured Kiloniellaceae bacterium
TCAACTCCTTTGCCCGGCCAACTGAAGAGCAGAAGGACTATGTAGACATCGCCGTCGCCATCGAAGAGGTGTTGGCGCTGAGCGAGCACGAACTTCGCGCCTTCGAGGTCGAGCACCACTGCGAAATTGAGCCCCGGCTTCCCCTGGTGTGGGGTGCCGATGGGCAGCTTCACCACATCTTTATGAATCTCATAAGAAACGCCATGCAGGCGCTGGCTGCGGCCAAATCCGGGGGGCTCATCACGCGCCTGGAGATCTATATCAAGGCCTGCTACCAGCCCGACGCAGGTATGGTGGTGGTCGATGTCTCCGATACCGGGGTCGGCGTGCCCGATGAACTGAAAAACGTGCTCTTCGAGCCTTTCTTCACCACCAAAAACCGCAGTGAGGGCACCGGACTGGGGCTCCACGTAGCGAGGCAGATCGTGGACAACATGGGCGGGACGATAGAGGTCGGCGACGCAGAGCAGGGCGGCGCGCGTTTTACCGTCAGGCTACCCGCCTCCACGCGCTCGGATACGATAGGGTAGACGATGATCCCTTCGGCGACCCCCATAAAGAGCGACGAGCGCGTCCCCACCATCCCGGCGGTGGTGGCCCGGTTGCTGACAGTGTACGGCGACGACGATTTTGACGTTGAAGACGTAATCGAGATATTGAATCACGCCCCCAGCATTAGCGCGCGCATCCTGCGCCTTGCCAACTCTCCCTTTTTCGGCCTGTCGCGGCAGATACTGTCCACCCGCGAGGCGGTTGTCCTTCTGGGGCGCGCCCTGGTGCAGGGGATGGCGCTGGGCACCGCACTGGTAAAGCCCTGGGGCACGCGCCTGCCGCCCGAGCCCGTGTGGCGCATCTGGAGCCACTCCTACCTCTGTAGTTTCGGCTGCCGGGTGATGGCGCTTCAGAGCGGCACCGGCAGCGGACTCTCTTCTCCCGAAGCGCTCTCGGTGGCCGGGCTTTTACACGACATCGGAAAGATAATACTTCTGGCCCGACACCCGGAGCAGTACGCCAAGCTCCTGGGCGAGGTTGAAGGTGAAGACGAGCTTTTGGAGCGCGAGAACCTCCTCTTTGGCGAAGACCACGCCGAGCTGGGTTGCGAGGCGATGACGGTCTGGGACATGCCCGAGCTCTTCTGTGCCGTGGCCGGCGGCCACCACCACAACCTGATGCGCGGCCAGTACAAGGCAGACATCGCGCTGGTGAAGCTGGTACATGCACTGGTAGACGGGCGCCCGCCCGACGAGATCGAACACGACTTTTCTCCGGCGGCGGTGGCTATCACCCAAAAGAAGATTCTGGAGACGACGCAAGCCGCCGAGGATTTCTGCAAGACGCTCTACCCCACTTGAGGGTGGCGTGGCTATGACGAGAGTGTTTTAACCGGGAGCGGCAGGCGCAGCGGAGAAAGTGTGGCCCACATCCATGAATGACGAGCGGACTATGAAAAACGACGCAGAGTTTACCGACTCGGTATATCAGCAGGCCCTTACCGCCACCGCTAGCGAGCTGGAGACGCGAGTCTTGCAGTTTGGGCACATGGCGCGCATCGGCAAGCTCTTCGAGTGCTCTTCACGCCTTGAGGATGTCGCTTCGAAGGGGCTTGAGATACTGCTTGAGACAAGCTTGGCCGAGAACGGCTCGATCATGCTCTACACCTCGGAAAAAGACGAGCTCTGCATGCTCGCTGCGGGCTCGCGCGAGGGGCGGGTAACTTATTACGGCCCCAAGGGGCACCCGCGCCGCATGTTTGGTCTCGGCGAAGGGCTGGCCGGCGGCAGCCTCATCGGCGGCGAGCCTGCGATCTCTACCGACGTGGCCAACGACCCGCGCTTTATAGCGGGCAAGGGGCGGGTAAAGATCGGCTCTATGATCTGTCTGCCGATGATAATCAACGGCAGACCGCTGGGCGTTATCAACCTTAGCCACCCCGAGGTGGGCGTGATCGCAGTGGCGAACGTCCCCGTCCTTACGCTTTTAGCGGGTTATCTTGCCGTGGCGGTCTCCAACGCGCTGCTGCTCGTGCAGCTTCGGAGCGCAAACGACGAGCTCCAGACAAAGGTAAATCGCCGCACTCGCAGCCTCGAAGAGGCCAACCAGAAGCTGACGGTGGCGCAGGCAAAGATAGCCGACCACAACGAACAGCTCAAACAGCGCGTTGACGAGCGCACCAGAGAGCTGACGCAGACCCTTGAAGAGCTAAACGAGAGAACCGGGAGCCTGGAGCGCGCCAATCGCATCAAGGACGAATTTCTCAACAACATAAATCACGAGCTGAAGACGCCGCTAAACGCCATCATCGGCTACTCGGGACTCTTAAAGCGCGAAGCGGGCGAGGCCCTCTCCGCAAGCCAGCTCTCGGATATGGAACTGATAGAGGCCAACGGAAAACACCTGCAGCAGATCATCGACAACATCTTTGCCTTAAAGGCGATAGAGGGCGGCGACGTCAAGCCCGATCTTGTCGCCACCGACCTGGAGCAGCTGCTGCAAGTCGCCACCTCCTCGGTGGCCCCGCGTGCGCGCGCCAAGGCTGTCGAGATGGTCTACGAGGCCAACAAAAAACCTCTGCCCGACATCACGCTCGACCCCACTCTGGTGCGCCGGGTGATCTACAATCTTCTGGACAACGCCGTCAAGTTCTCCGCAGAGGGGACGATAACCGTGCGCGCTTTGATCCTCAAGCAGAAGGGGGGCGCCGACCAGGTGCTCGTTGAAGTCCAGGACGAGGGCAAGGGGGTATTGGCCGAAGACGTTGACCGCATCTTCGACAAATTCCAGCAAGCCGAACCTGCGATGCAAAAGCACGAAGGCGGCAGCGGCGTCGGGTTGACGATCGCCAGAACGCTGGTGGAGCTGCACGGCGGCAGGCTCAGATACGCCCCCGGCCCGACCGGCGGCTCGATCTTTTCCTTTACCCTGCCCCTGGGCTGATTCTTCGAGAGCAGGGGCCAGCTGTATGGCCCAGCCCGGTTCAGTCCGGCTCAATCCGGTTCAATCCGGCCCGGATTCGTAGCCTTTCGGTTAACCATCCCGCACTCGGTTGCCTGGAGTTCACGCCCCAGGTTAAATGCCACACTTGACGCGCTGTTAGAGCCATCTTCCGGCAAAGTGGAGGGGTTCGGCCTCTATCTCGCCCGCGTGGTAGTATTAGCCTGTGCCGGGCGGATGTGGGGAACCCTGTTGGAGGTGTTATGCGAAAGATAATAGTGGGCATCAGCGGGGCCAGCGGCAGCGTCTACGGCTTCAGACTGCTCGAAGCGTTGGCGGCTGCCGACGGTGTCCAGACCCACCTGGTGATAACCGAAGGCGGCAGGCGCACTATGGCTGTCGAGAGCGATCTCGATCCGGCAAAAGTCGAAGCTGTGGCCGACGTCGTCCACGACGAGCGGAACCTGGCCGCGTCCATCGCCAGCGGTTCTTTTGGCGCGGACGCGATGGCGGTCTTGCCCTGCTCCATAAAGACCCTCTCGGCCATCGCCACCAGCTACTCCGACAACCTCCTTACCCGCGCCGCCGACGTCATGCTAAAAGAGCGCCGTCCGCTTATCCTCGGGGTACGCGAAACCCCGCTGCACAAGGGCCACCTAAAGCTCATGCTTGCCGCCGCCGACATCGGCGCCGTCATCGTGCCGCCGATGGTGGCGCTCTACAACCACCCCAAAACAGTGGAAGAGGTGATCGACCACGGCGTTGGCAAAGTCCTCGACATGCTGGGGGTGGACAACGCCCTCTACCGCCGCTGGGACGGCGAGCGATGACAGACGGCAAGTGGAAAAAGATCGGCACCGAGGTCGTCTTTGACGCGGGCATCTTTCGCCTGCGTCGCGACACCGTGATAAACCCCCGCAACCAGCTGCCGCTAAAGACCTATGGACTGGAATCGCCCGACTGGGTCAACATCATCGCCCTTACCCCCGAAAACGAAGTCGTGCTGGTGAGCCAGTTCCGTCACGGAATCGAAGCGGTCAGCCTGGAGATACCGGGGGGCGTGATCGACCCCGGCGAAGAGCCGATAGAGGCCGCCGCGCGCGAGCTGCTGGAAGAGACGGGCTTTAGCCCCGCACAGATCATCCCCATCGGAGTGGTAGACGCACAGCCTGCCTACCAGAACAACCGCTGCCACACCTTTTTGGCCCTGGGTGTTAAGCGCACGGCAGAGCCCACCCCCGACGAGGGCGAAGACCTCGAAGTGTCGGTCGAGCCGCTGGCCCGTGTGCGCGACTATCTGCGGCAGGGGCGCATCGCCCACGGCCTGATAGTGGCGGCCTTTCACTGGCTGGAGTTTTGGCTCGCCGACCAGCGCAGCCAGAGCGGCGAAAGCAGCCGCAGTCAAGGCAGCCAAGGCAGCCAGAGCAGCGACGGAGGCGACGGCGGTGGCAGCTAAGTCCCTGCGCGTACTCGTCCTCTATCTCAGTCGCACCGGCACGGGTGCCAGGGTGGCGCGCGACGCCGCACGCCTGCTGGAGCGGCGAGGGGACTCGGTCGTCCTCTGTCCCATAACGCCAAGCTTTGAGCTGCCCTACCTTATCTGGCTGCTGCTCTCCTTCATTCCGGGGCTGCCGACGCCCATACGCAACCTAAAGCAGGCTCCGCAGGAGTTTGACCGCTGCCTCGTGATCATCCCCAAGTGGACGTTTAACTGCCCGCCGGTGGAGGCGTTGCTGAAGGGCTACGGCGACAAACTGCCGGAGACATTTCTGTTGGTGACTTGTGGAGGCTGGGACGAAGAACGCTACACTGAACGCTACAGGGCGAGATTTGTCGGGGCTGGAACGAAGGTGGCGGGCGCGGCTGCGCTACGGGGCGAGCGTGTGGGCAAACCCCATTTTTCAAGGATGCTGGAGATCGAACTCGCCAAGCTGCTCAAAGGCGACTGATCGCAAAGCCGACAAGCAGGCAGAACTGCCTCTTCCCGTATCCCCCCCGACTTCCAGCAAAAAAAAGCGCCGTTCAGCGCGCTCTTAGAGAATCACAAAGAAAAACACCACCAGCGCGAATATCAGCGAAGACAAGATCGTCCAAGAGACCAGGGGAAAATCGGTCTCGGTGTGTCTGGCTGAACCATGCCCGTGGGTTTTAACTCCGAAGTGCGACATGCGACCTCCTATGGTGAAAGCTCTTCCCCCGTATATATAACTATATCGTGGACAATTTAAACGGCAAGGAAGAATTACAAGCGGCACAAGCCATGTGGCAGCGCGAATGGTAGACTGTAGGGGCGGCGTCCTTGCCGCTGAAAGTTTGATCGCCCGTAAGGAGCTGTCATTCATGAAAGAGATAAACGTCGGCTTCGTTTTGGCGGTGGCGCTGGTCGCCCTGTTGGCGGTGTTGCTGGTGCCGCCCAGAAGATTGATAGACCGGGTGGTCTCCACGCTGGTGCGAAAGCTCGTTTATTTTCCAAGCAGGAGCGTGGCGTTCGATCCCGCATCCCTTGGACTGGAATTTGAAGAGGTGCTCTTTGCTTCAGCAGACAACACCGCGCTACACGGCTGGTGGGTGCCGGGCCGGGGTTCGGGGGAACCTAGCTCAGAAGAACCAGGCACCTCTCCCGCCGTAGTCCTCTTCCACGGTAACGGCGGCGACATAGGCGACCGGGTCGATCTGGCGGCCCAGCTGCACCGACGTCTGGGGTTGGGCATATTTCTCTTCGACTACCGGGGCTATGGAAAGAGCAGTGGAACGCCCCGTGAAGCCGGGCTATATGACGACGGCGAGGCCGCGGTAAGCCTCGTCCGCAAGCGCGGCTGGGCCGACGGCGGGCTTATCCTCTGGGGCAGGAGCCTCGGCGTTTTAGACTCGCCCTTCACCTCGGTGCCCGCCATGGGGCGCACCCACTACCCCCTCATCGCCCCGCTCATGTATTTTGGAAGCTCCGAGCTTTATGAGAACAGCGAAAAGATCACCCACCTTGACGCCCCGCTATTGGTTATCCACGGCACCCATGACCGGATAGTCCCGCAAAAGATTGGCCGGGAGCTCTTCGATCACGCAAACGAGCCCAAACGCTGGCTAGAGATC
>CAXMSR010000104.1:0-5997 GCA_964195725.1 uncultured Kiloniellaceae bacterium
ACCAGCGCCACACTTGGGAGGTTTTCAGTCTTCTTCGCAATCTCGTCCAGATCCAGAGTATGTGACACCATCGGCCCGCAACCGCAGAGAAAGACGCCGATTCGCGGTGTTTCCGAGCTAACGTCCCGCTCTTCTCCCAGACCATCGGTGCGCCTCAGGAAGGGATATTCGCGAGGGTTGTTCAAGACACCCAGGGAATCGTGGAAGACGCGCATCACCTCGCCCGCCGCTCCTGCCGCGTCGAAAACCGTCTCTGCGATCTCCTTGGGCGACTGGAATGCGCCCGCCACGTAGACGCCGGGCTGGCTCGTTTGGAGGGGCTGAAACTTGTCGGTCTCGCAAAAGCCGTGCTCGTTAAGCTCGATGCCCATCATGCGCGACAGCTCTGCCGAGCGCGCCGGTGGCTCCATGCCCACCGCCAGCACCACCATGTCATAGCGCTCTTCAATGGGCTTCCCGTCCTCCCCGGGAAAGCGCAGGAACAGATCACCTGTTTTCTGGTCTTCGCGTACGGCACTCACCCGGCAGCGCGTGTAGCGTACGCCGTGGGTTTTAAGCGCGGTGTTGTAGTATTTGGTGTATTCCTTGTTAAACGCGCGCTCGTCCATGACGAAGACTTCGCAGTCAACGCCGTCGAGGCGCTGCTTTGCCAGCATCGCCTGTTTGGTGGCGATCATGCAGCAGATCGACGAGCAGTACTCGTGCGCTTGATCGCGCGAGCCGATGCATTGTAGCCACGCCACCTTTTTCGGCAATTTGCCGTCCGAAATACGCGCCACGATCCCCTCGGTGGGCCCCGAGCGGCTGGCGAGCCGCTCGAACTGCATCGTGGTGACGACGTTCTGATAGCGCTTGTAGCCGAACTCTTCCAGCCCTGACGGATCGAAGAGCTTGTAGCCGAGCGCCAGGATGGCCGCGCCGACATTGATCTGTTCGGTCACCGTCTCTTCTTCAAGATTTATCGCGTCTGTGGGGCAGATGTCGGCGCACTTTGTGCAACCGTCGCACCAGGGGCCTTTGTCGATTATGTAGGCGTCGGGTATGGCGCGCGGCGAGGTCTTGTAGGCGGCCTTGCGATTGGACATTCCCATCTGGAATTCGCTGGGCACCGTGGCGGGGCACACCACCGAGCAGAGCCTGCAGTTTATACAGCGCGCCACGTCGACATGGCGCGGGCGGCGCTTCAGGGTAACGGTGAAGTCCCCAAGCTGACCGCTGAAATCGACCACCTCGGTCAGCGTCTTGAGCTCGATGTTGGGGTGCAGATTACGATCTTGAAAAGCGGGCGAGATAGACGGGCGGGTGCAGCCGTAGCCGTGATCAGACGAGCCCCGGCAGAGAACGCAGTCGTGGGTGGGAAACATGAAACCGAGCTGGGAGACACGTCCGCCAAGCCCCGGCGCGGTCTCTACCAGATATACCTTCAGCCCCGTCTCGGCCAAATCTGCGGCGGCTCGCATCCCTGCGACACCGCCCCCAACCACCAGAACCGCCCCCACCTTCTCTTCCCCTGCGTTGCGGGCTCGACCCATGCGACCTCTTCTCTTCGGGCCTGTAAAAGTATCAGGCCGGTAAGGTGGTAGACGTTCTCGTTGGTTGTTCCGGTGGTTCCATTTGTCCCGATAGTTCCAGTTGTTCCGCCGATTCCAGTTGTCCAGCTTCTCTCAGTGATCCGCCCCTAAGCCTCAAGCGACAGCAACGGCTCTGGCACGATCGCAGGCTGATCCAACGCGCTCGCGTCTTCGGGCAGGCCAAGGGCCACTGCCATAAGCTGGGTGATGTAGACCACCGGGATGGTGAAACCCAGCGCGTCCTCCATCTCGGGTTGGCGCTCGTCCAGGTTGACCTGACAAAGCGGGCAGGCAACGGCGATGAGGTCGGCTCCGCGAGCGTTGGCTTCCTTCAATATCTCGGCGGTCATCGATTTTGCCACCTCGGTGTGAGAGATGGCGAGGCTGCCTCCGCAGCAATCGGTCTTGCGCGACCAATCCAGCGCCTCTCCCCCCATCGCCCTGACCAGCCGCTCCATCTGCGTGGGGTTCTCCGGCTCGTCTACTCCAGTATCCGAGGGTGGACGGGTCAAAAGGCAGCCGTAGTAGCAGGCGACCTTCAGGTGCGCCAGGGGCCGCTTCACCTGATCCTCCAGCGTTTTGAGATCGATCTCGCCCAGCAGATCGAGGGCGTTTAGCACCTCGACGCTGTCGGTGTAGTCCCGGCCAAGGTCGCGCTCTACCCGGTCGGCCAGCTCGCCGTCGCGCCGGTAATGCGAAAGCGCCGTCTTAAACCGTCCGTAGCAGGCGGCGCAGGGCGCGACCACCCGATCGAGCCCCATCTGCTCGGCCACCGCGAGGTTTCCCAGCGGCATCGACACCGACTTTACCGGGTAGGCCCCGTGGACGGGGGTGGTGCCGCAGCAGGTCCAGCCCTCTATCTCGGCCAGCTCGATCCCCAGCTCGGCCGACACCGCCTTGAACGAGGAATCAAAAGAGGCCCCGGTGGAGTGGAGCGAGCAGCCGGGGTAGTAGGCCACTGTACGGACAGGGTTTTTGCCGTTTGCCTTGAATACCTTAGATACCTTGGAGGGGAGCCGGGTAAAACCGGGTACGAGCTTGATCTTGCCCTTGCGGATCATCCGCAGCCCCATGCCCAGGTCGCGAAAGGGCTTGCCCTCGCGCAGGTTGAGCTCGCCCATTAAGCCCGCTTCGAAGATGCGCCCAAAGAGCTTTGCGTTGCGCAGAAACGCCTTGAAGAAGCGCGCCGTCTCTGGCACCGAGGCGTTGTCTATGGTCGCTTGGCGGAAATGGTCGATGATGCCGGGGATGTCCAGCTCTTGCGGGCAGCGGGCGTTGCACGTCTGGCACGACGCGCAGAGCCACACGGTGCGGCTGTCGGCCACCGTTTCGTCGCCCTCCTGAATGGCGCGCATCACCTCGCTCGGCAGAAGGTCGAAGTGCTCGGCCATCGGGCAACCGGATGAACAGCGCATGCACTGGTAGCAGAGGTTGGCGTTCTGGTGGGTCGTGCTCTCCACCTCTTCGGCGACTATATTCGTAACGCTAACGGTATCGGGGGCCATTTTCACCTCCTCAGGCGCTAGCCGCTGCATTTAGGGGTTCGGGTCTGGGCAAGAGCCCCGCACCTTCGACGATCGGCTGCACTGCCTCTTCCCACTCGATAGCCATGACATGCGCCCCGGCCACGCCGGGGATCTCGCGTACCTCTTGAATCTGTTCGATGCAGAACTTTATCCCCTCGGCGCGCCACGCCTTGGAGCGCTCGGCCTTGTCCTCAATGCCGGCGCCAGCACCCTGCATACGCTCGACCACCGAATCGGGCACGTCCATGCCGGGGACAAAATCACGCATGTATTTAGCCATGCCCGGCCCCTTAAGCGGGCTAAGTCCCGCCATGATGTGAATCTTGTCGAGGAGCCCCATATCTCCAAGGCGGGCCATGAACTCCTTGAATTTGTCCATGTTGTAGATGCACTGCGTCTGGAGAAACTGCGCCCCGGCGCGCACCTTCTTCGCCACGCGGAAGGGCCGGTAGTGAAAGGGCTCGGCGAAGGGGTTCTCCACCGCGCCGAGGAAAAAGCCGGGGGGCTCGCCTTCCAGCGCTTCGCCGTTGGCAAAGAGCCCCTTGTGGTGCATCTCGTCCATTATCTTCACCAGCTGAATGGAATCGATGTCCCACACGTTCTTGGCGTCCTTGTGGTTGCCAAAACTCTGGTGATCGCCTGAGAGGCAGAGGAGATTTCGCAGCCCCAGGGCATGAGCCCCCAGCAGATCGGCCTGGATAGCCAGCCGGTTGCGGTCGCGGCAGGTCATCTGCACCACCGGCTCCAGCCCTTCTTGCTGGGCGATGACGGCGGCGGCGATCGACGACATGCGCACCACGGCGGTCTGATTGTCGGTGATGTTGACGGCGTCTACCATCCCCACCAGAAGCTTGGCTTTTTCCCGGATAACCGCAGGGTCGGCCCCCTTGGGCGGCCCTAGCTCGCCGGTGACGGCGAAGGCCCCGGAGGCGAAGACCTTGGAGAGGTTGGTTTCGGTGGTCGCTTTGATCTCGCTCATTTTCGACTCTCCTCAGACCGTGACCGCAGGGGCGGTTTGTGTGGCGGGGGCAGCGTCTTGCTCCTCTGCATTTTCATCGGACGTGTCCCGCTCCCGCAGGAGGTCTTCGCGCACTATCCTGCCGGGGCCGCCGTCGCGATCGAGCTGCCAGTTCTTCGGCGCGTGGGGCTCGGCCAGACGATCCAGGTGCCCCAACGATTCCATCCGCTCGACGATCATGTTCCAGGCGCACTCTATGGAGTCGTCCACCTCGCACTTGCCCTTGTTGGTGCCGCCGCAGGGGCCGTTTAGAAGACTCTTGGAGCAGCGCGCAACCGGGCAGATGCCATCGGTGTAGTCGAGCACGCAGTCGCCGCACCCCGCGCACCGCTCTTCCCACACGCCGTGCTTTGTCGGCAGGCCGTAAAAGCGGGTGTTTAGCCCCGGCACCATGTGGGCCTTGGGGAAGCGCTCGACGATCGCCTGCGCGCCGATGCCGCATGCCAGCGAAACCACCACATCGGCACCCTTGATCGACTCGGCCACCGAGTCCAGATATTCCCACTCGCATTGGCGCTGCACGGTCAGGTGCGTAACACCGTGGTCGAGCCCGTCCATCTGCGACTTCATGCGCATCGACGAAGAGAGTATCTCCGCTTCCTTTTCGCCCCCGGAAAAACAGACCGTTACGCAGGTGCCGCACCCCAGCACCAACACGTTGGTGTCGTCTGCGACCATCTCCATAATCTCGGCCAGCGGCTTTTGTTCGGCAACGATCATCTTCTATCTCCTTGGCGCTACATGGCTTTGGCTTCGCCCTCTGATAATGTGGCTTCTTCTGTGCTTTCTACGCCCTTTAGCGGGCTCGGCCCCATCGCGGTGATCTTCTCGGTCATCTCTTTGCAGACCTCGGCGAACCTCGCCCCCTCGGCCGACGAGAGGTTGTACATCTTTACGCGCTCGCCCCCCACGCCTATCTCGTCGAGCAGCCCGGCTATGTATTTGACTCTTCTTTTTGCGTTTGTATTACCTTCCAGGTAATGGCAGTCGCCTTCGAGTCAACCGGCGACCATGACGGCGTCGGCTCCATGCTCGAAAGCGGTAAGCACATGGGCGACGTCGAGCTTTCCAGTGCAGGGCAGTCGCACCACCCTTATGGATTCGGGATAGCTGATGCGCATCGCGCCCGCCAGGTCAGCCGCGCCGTAGGCGCAGTGGTGGCAGCAGAAAGCTACGATTCCGGGGGTAAATCCACTCATCTCAACATCCTCCTACGGCGGTCTCGTCTGACCGCTTGCCGTGGTAACGCTCTCTGTCTTCAAAGAGTTTCTCGACCACCGCGCTCACCTGCTCGTCGGTGTAGTGGGCCAGCTGAATCGCCTTGGCGGGGCACTCGCCCGCGCACACGCCGCACCCGTGACAGGTGGCGGGCTCGATGAAGGCGGCCCCTATTATGCCGCCTACCCCCACCGCCTCGGCCTGCATGATCGGCACTTCATAGGGACACACCCGCACGCAGGTCAGACACCCTACGCAGAGCGACTGCTCGACGCTGGCGACGATGCCTTCGGCATGGATCATGTCCTTGGAGAGCACCGTGGCGGCGCGCGCGGCGGCGGCCTGGGCCTGGGCAATCGCCTCATCCATGAACTTCGGGTAGTGGGCCAGCCCGGCGAGGTAGAGGCCGTCGGACTGAAAGTCCACGGGGCGAAGCTTTACATGCGCTTCCAGAAAAAAACCATCGCCGTCGAGCGGCACCTTGAGCTTCGTCGCCAGCTGCCCGGCGTCTACGTTGGGCACGGTCGGCTCGGCCAGCACCAGAAGCTGAGGCGTCAGCGTGTACTCTTTGGCGTTGTCGGCGTCGAGATAGGTGAGTGAAACTCCGCTCTCCGAGAGCGACACGTCGGGCTTGCGGCTCATCTCGTATCTGCGGAAGGTCACG
>CAXMSR010000105.1:0-5956 GCA_964195725.1 uncultured Kiloniellaceae bacterium
ACGCCTTCACCCTGGAGCTGGTGCGCCACGAGCTGCCCGTCGTCCCGCCCCTTGAGCATGAAGAAGGCGGCGCCACCCTGCACGAGTACGGGGGGTTTCGCTTCTCGGTCTTCACAAAAGAGCCGGGCCGCACCCCTGAGCTGGAGGATTTTGAGACGCTGCGCTGGATGGGGCGTTTTATGGGGCGCATCCACGCCGTGGGCAGGGCCACCCCCTTTGCACACCGCCCCGAGCTGAGCGTCGTCACCTACGGCGAAGACCCGTTGGAACTTCTGCGCTCCGGAAACTTCTTGCCCCCCTATCTGGAGGAGTCGTACTTCTCGTTGGCCGAAGAGGTGCTAAAGCGGGTGCGCATCGCCTACGAGCGGGCGGGCAGCGTGATAACCCCCGTGCGGCTCCACGGAGATTGTCATCCCGGCAACATCCTCTGGACCGACGAGGGGCCGCATTTTGTGGACTTCGACGATTGCCGCACCGGCCCCGCCGTGCAGGATCTGTGGATGCTGCTCTCCGGCGACAGGCAGACGATGCAGCTACAGCTAAATAAAGTGATGGAGGGCTACACCCAGTTTTGCGACTTCGACGCGCAGGAGCTGCACTTGGTCGAAGCGCTGCGCACGCTGAGGATGATCCACCACAGCGGCTGGCTGGCCAACCGCCAAAACGACCCGGCGTTTGTCGCCAGCTTCCCCTGGTTCAACACCGACTCCTACTGGGAGGGGCAGATACTGGGCCTGCGCGAACAGGCGGCGGTTCTCGACGAGAGGCCGCTGGAGGCCGTCTGGCTGGAGCTATAAGAAGGTGAAGCTATAGAAATAGGGGCTTTGCCGCCCCGCGCCCGGCCGGCGCTCTTTTACGCACTCATTGCCCAAAAGCAGCCCGGGCCTACAAAGACGTGGTGTCCGTGCAGGCCCGGGGGGTTACCGCCGCCAATCATCAGCGTAGAAGTTTACGGCGCACTGGTGAAATCGTAGACGGCGTAGGACATGTCAACGTGGTTCGTCGCGTGTGCAATATAGCCGGTCCCGCTGATTTTTTTCAGCAGTATCTTCACATACCGCCCCTCGCTCGTCTTCAGTATCCACACCGTATTGGGCCAAAAAGTGTAATTGCCTATGAAGTAGCTCCAGCTATGGAACTGCGCCTCTCCCGCCTGTGTCGCATACGACTTGATGTTCGACTTGATAATGGCCTCGTACTCGATACCGATCACCTCGAAGGCCTCGAACCTGTCTTCGAGCAGCGCCGAATATTGGCCCATGGTGAGCAGCGCCAGGTCGTAATGGTCCGCGTAGGGCTGGCGGATGTTAAACCAGATGTCCTCGTTATGGCTCTCCACCAGGGGCTCGGAGCACTCTCCGGCGCTGGGGCCGACGTCGAAGTCGACCACGTTGTACAAGGCGTTGTAATACAAGCCGACGTTGGTCGTATATCCGCTGAGCGATAAGCTGCCAATGACGCAGGCACTCGTCCCCAGCACGATGTCCGTAGACGCGACCTGATAACTCGCCAGACAGTCCGACGAGTAGTCGGGCTCCACGGTCGGGTTGAACTCGCTGTCGCAGTCAACATCCGCCACTTCGGCTATCACCCACGCGTCGATAAAGCCGGTAGGGACAAAGTTGGAGTCATATATGTATATCCACTTGTTCTTGTAATCGGGGTGCCAGTTCATCGGGTGCGGCTCCAACGCCTGCACTTTGTCCTGATAGTAGAGGGTCACGCTTGTGGGCGGAAAATAGGGGTCGGTAGAGAGGGTGGCCGTCAACGTGTGCTTGCCCTCGTCGATGCTGACGCTGACGATATCGATCGGGCTGTCGGGTTTGTCCGCCTGGTATGCGGCCGAGAGGCGCTTGGTCGCGTCTTGTCCATCCCTGTTCACGGCGCGAACAGCTTCAACGAGCAGCCCGTCGTTGAAATAGGTCGGCTCGTAAAGCCCGTCGTCGAGCTGCCCCACGTCGAAGACGAACACGCCGGAGTTGGCCAACACCTCCGTCATGGCGTGCTCCACCCCGCTCACGTCCACAAAGAACATATCGGTTATGCCGTTGTAGTCGCCCGCCCTGACGTTTACCAGCCCCTGCTCTGCGTCATAATAGGCGTAATAGATATCCGGGCCGAGCAGATCGAGTGTCTCTCTTGGCGCCCTGGCTATAATCTCCGAATCCTGGTTGAGGACGATGTCTTTAATGTGGAACTCTTCCTCCGAATCGCCGCCGGACAGGAGGTTGTTTCGCTCAAGCGTCTCCCGATCGAAAATAAAGTTCCAGCCGGCCAGAGAGGTCTCCTGATATACACCGAACCTGTCGCGGTAGGTGATGAAGCCATCGCCGTCGCGTTCCTCGTATTGGGCGATCCACCTCAGCGCGTCGCCCAACGTGACGGTGGGCGAGAAGGGGGAGTCATCCGCGTAGACTAGCTGGTGGACGAAGTTTCCGTTGCCGATGTCGAGCTTGATATTTGCGCTCACGGCTTCGCAGCGCGCCATGTACTCGGCCCACTGGCCCGCGCTGGACCACTGGCCATCAAGGCCCAGCATCATCACCTCACCCTCCACCTGTGTAACCTCGATCTTTAGCGGGGTGCCCGTCTCCAGTGCTCTCAGCTCGTTGATGGTCAAGTATATGTCATCGCCCGAGTCGGTCTTGTCGACCACCCAGTAGGTGCCGTTCTGTGAGGGATATGCGCCGCCGGGCTCAAGGATTCCTATGGGATTACCCGCTTTGAAGGTGAACACGCTCATCCCGCCGATCTTCATCGTGAGGGTGGGGGCGATGTTGCTGGCCGCCGCCGTGCCGAAGTTGTAGACCTTGAGCTTGAGCTTCACGCGCGCTGCTGTCGAAGGGTTGGAGCTGACCGCCTTATTCCAGTTCGACTCCTGCGTGATCGACTCGTTGAAACCCACCGTAGACCCTGAGGTCATGGTGGTGGAGAAGTTGCCACCCGCCTTTGCGGAGAGGGTGAGCCACTCGGCCACGCCGACCTTGGCCTCCGCGCCCACCTCGAAGCTCACGCCCGCCTCGAAAGCAGTCTCTACCGAGGCCTCGCGCGACCAGCTGGTCTCCTCGCTCATCGAGCCGCCATGCGAATAGGATATCTCCGAATTCAGGGTGACGTCGTAGCCTTCCAGCCTGACCACGATGTTGGGGTAGGCGGGTATCATGGGCAGATCGCCCGGGGCCTCGACCAAC
The DNA here is from genome assembly GCA_964195725.1 of uncultured Kiloniellaceae bacterium. GTDB lineage: Bacteria > Desulfobacterota > Deferrisomatia > Deferrisomatales > BM512 > CAXMSR01. The sequence continues at coordinate 3,192 of CAXMSR010000105.1, forward strand.
ACGTCCATCAGCGCGCCGGAAGACTCCATGCCGTCGCTGTAGGGGTCCTGGTCGGTGGAGGGCTGAAGCGGGTCGGTCTTGAAGTAATAGATGTCGTCGTCCGCGCCAGTCCACAGCGAATACTCGTCCATGAACCAATTATAGGTATAGCCGAAGTACTCCAGATAGTTGGCGATGCCGTCGCCGTCGCTGTCGACTCCGTCGCCGTCGTGCAGGCCGTCGCCGTCGTCATCGGGGTCGAGGGCTGCGATCACGCCGTCGTAATCATAATCCGGCACGAGATCGCCGGGGCCGGAGTAGTCTCCGCTAAAGACCTCTCCGTAATCGAACATCCCGTCCATGTCGCTGTCGGGGCTGTAGGGGTCGGTGCCAAGAGCCAGCTCTACGTCGTCGGGCAGATAATCGCCGTCGGTATCCACGCCGTTGGAGGCACGCATCAGCGCGTCCACCTCGCCCATCGTCATGCCGTCTCGTGGCGGATCGTCACCGCTGTTGCTGCCGCAGCCAACTGCGACCACCAGAAGCACCAACACACATGCTACCTCTGCCAAGGCAGAGATCGCGCCCTTCTTTGTCATACCGGATATCTTCATTGCGATACTCCTAAGACCCTGAAAAAGATTAGCCCTCTCGGGCATAAACAGGCGAAACCCTCGTTTGAGTCAGACTAGCAAAGAAAATCCGCCTGCCTAGGTGTCTTTTTTCACTAGGTGTCTTTTTTTACTAATGTAGGAGTATTATTTCTCGCCATCTCGCCAACGCATCGCCGTCCCCTCTGCAACCGTGGCGGAAAGCTGCCACGCGGCAACGGGTCTTGTCTGTCCGGCGGCTTGCCCGCGCTTGCCCGCGCACACCCGGCGGCATAGCCGCGCCGACCCGCGCCCAGCCGGTGCCCTATGCTGCCTCAAAGGGGGGAAATCATTTTCCCTTGCAACCACGGACACGCTGCTGTAGGGTGTGCCGCGCTCAGTCAAACAACCTTGAAGGTTTTGGCTGGTTGCTACCTGTTTTTGAATCCGGAAGGAGTGGCGACAGATGCCTCTCCTTTTTTTATGCGCAATTTTGGCGTCGAACAGCAGTTGGATGGATGCGTGCCGGTGACGGGGATTGATTCCTCTCGCTGGGTCTCTGCCCATCGCGGTTGCAAAACATTGGGATTAGAACGCCCAGCAAATTTGGAGGAAATACCCATGGCTAAAGGAACAGTGAAATGGTTTAACGACCAAAAAGGTTTTGGCTTCATCACCCCCGACGACGGCACTGCAGACTTGTTCGTGCATTTCAGCGCCATCACGGGCGAGGGCTTCAAGTCCCTCACCGAAGGCCAGGCTGTTGAGTATGATGAAGGTCAGGGCCAGAAAGGCCCCCAGGCCAGCAACGTACGCGGTGTCTAAGCCGTACTGTTGAATATAAAAAAGCGGACCCTTCGGGGTCCGCTTTTTTTTTTGCCTGCACTCTGGCGGCGGCGTTTGCGCGCTGCCGCGCTCTTATCTCCAGGCTGCGCCTATCAGCCGTGAAATGATGTGCGCACCGCGTCAAACTGACTTTCCGTCTTGCGAAACGCCTCCACCACCATAGGGTCGAACTGCTTGCCGCTCTCCTCGATGATGATCGCCATGGCTTCTGCGTGGGAGCGCCTCTTGCTATACACGCGCTGCGAGGTGATGGCGTCATAGGTGTCGGCCACCCCCACTATCCGCGCCGCCAGTGGTATGCTCTCGGCCAGAAGCCCGCTGGGGTACCCCTTGCCGTCCCATCTCTCGTGGTGGTGGTGCGCGAGCTCAATTCCCAGCGTCAAAAATGAACGCCCCTCGACGTTGGCCTGTATCGAGCGCAAGGTAGCCGCGCCCAGCTCGGCGTGCTTTTGCATTACAGTCCATTCCTGCGGTGTCAACGAGCCGGGTTTTTGGAGGACGCTGTCGGGGATGCCCACCTTCCCAATGTCGTGCAGCACCGACGAGAGGGAAAGATCTTCTACATAGGTGGCGGTTATATAGCCCTTGTAGGCTGGCTGTTCTCCCAGCTCTGTGGCCAGGACGGCGCAATATTCCTTTATGCGGTCCAGGTGCATGCCGGTATCGTCGTCACGAAATTCAGCCAACTTGGCCAACCCCAGCACGGTCGCATGCTGGGTCATTATTATCGACTCGTTAGACTTTTTCAGCTCGGCGACAAGGGCTGCGGTTTCCAGGGTTTTTGCGGCAAGCTTGTCGAGATGATATCCGACGACCGCGCCGCAGAGGATCAGAAACCCGGCCCAGCCTCCCAGGTAGGAGAGAAGGTCGGAGCGGGTCGAGGGTACGCGAAAGGCCTCTGGCACCAGAAGGAACTGCAACGCCACCACCAACACGCACAACATCGCCCCCGATACCGCTGCACGAAACCCCAGCCAATACCCAAGGGCCACCACCGGCAGAAAATAGAAGTGGAAAAAAACAAGCGTCGGCTCAAGAAGAAAGCCCGCCACGGCGACCGGCACCAACATGGCAAGCAGGAAGATAAGCTGCGAGAGTGTTTTGTGTTGTTGACTGCCAGGCATTCTCAGGACCTCGTGTTCAAGAATTCGGAATTTGGTGACTCACACTACCTGACAGGCTCAGGCCAGTCCGGCATCTTTTAAGATCTCCAAAGCCCTGGAGAGCACCATCTCCTTTTCAGCCATATACTCGACCTCGCAGAGTAGCTTCGCGGTTTTCTCCGAGTAATCTTCCCACAACCTCGCCGCCTCGCGGCTGATCTGCCAGTCGGCGTCGGAGGCGCTACCC
>CAXMSR010000106.1:0-5932 GCA_964195725.1 uncultured Kiloniellaceae bacterium
CCAGCATCGCCAACACGTTGGTGGCGCACAGCTCGTATTGCAGGGTGAAGCCCACCAGATCGAAAGCGCTCAGGGGGCGCTCGGACTCTCGCGTCACCAGCCCCAGCGCCTCGCGGCGCATCAGCGCCTCCATGTCGGGCCAGGGCGCAAAGGCGCGCTCGGCCAGAACGTCGTCAAAGCCGTTGAAGCGATCGTAGAGCACCTGAAGGCCCAGGTGGCTCATCCCTATCTCGTAGGTGTCGGGAAAACAGAGCGCCACCTTCAGGCGCGCCGCGTCCCAATCCTTCACTATCGCGCCCACCTCCAGCCCTTCGTAGCGGCCGGGGCGCTCGACGTCCAGGAGCATCGATCCGTAACCCATTAGTGGACCTTCCCTTCCCCGGAATCAGAGCCGGAACCCTCTTCGTGGGTGGTGTCTGGTGCCGGGCTCGCGCAAGGCTTTTCGACGTTTTTCATAAAATCGTTTTTGCAGGCGGAGCAGAGCTCAAACGCCTTTGGCTGGTGCATATCTTTTTCCACTTCTTTTGATTCCTCTCTATCTACGGAGCGCATAAACGACTCCAGATCGGCCTCGTCGCCCCCGGCGGGCAGAACCCCGTCGGAGTCGGCCGAAACATGTACCGTTACCAGATAATGCAGGATTCCAAACTCCAGCTTTTTGCCGCAATGGGTGCAGTAGATCGCCACCCTAGGCCGCTCCCGCCAAAACTTTTTTGTCGCCCGCTTTTTTGTCATCACTTTTTTTAGCAACCGCTTTTTTGCCGCCCGCTTTTTTAGCGACCGCTTTTTTACCGGGCTTTGCCCTGCTGCTCTTTGCCTTGCCGGGCTTTAATAGCGGGCGCAGATATCCCCCGGTGTAGGAAGCCTTGCACGCTGCCACCTCTTCCGGGGTGCCGCTGACCAGTATCCGGCCTCCGGCTTCTCCGCCGTCGGGGCCTAGATCAATGACATGGTCGGCGGTCTTTACCACATCGGTGTTGTGCTCGATCACCACCACGGTGTTGCCCGCCTCAACCAACCTGTCTAACACCTCCAGGAGCTTCTTGACATCCTCGAAGTGGAGCCCGGTGGTGGGCTCGTCCAATACGTAGAGGGTGCGCCCCGTCGCCCTGCGGGAGAGCTCTTTGGCCAGCTTGATGCGCTGCGCTTCACCCCCCGAAAGGGTGGTAGAGGCCTGCCCCAGCCGGATGTAGCCTAGCCCCACCATCTCCAGCGTCTGGAGCTTTGGCCGGATGGTAGGGACGTTGCGAAAGAGCTCAAGGGCGTGCGATACCGTCATCTCCAGCACATCGGCGATGGAAGCGCCCTTGTAGTGAACCGAGAGGGTCTCGCGGTTGTAGCGGCGCGCGTTACACTCTTCGCAGTGAACGTAGACGTCGGGCAGAAAGTGCATCTCGATCTTCACCATGCCGTCGCCCTTGCACGCCTCGCAGCGCCCGCCCTTGACGTTGAACGAGAAGCGCCCCTTGCCAAAGCCGCGCACCTGCGCCTCGGGGAGCTTGGCGAAAAGATCGCGCACCGGCGTAAAGAGCCCGGTATACGTCGCCGGATTTGAACGGGGAGTCCGACCTATGGGGGCCTGGTTGACGTCCACCACCTTATCGACCAGCTCTGCGCCGATTAAGCGGTCGTACTCCAGCGCCTTTGTTCCGCTGCGCGAGGGCGCGTTAGTGAGCGCCGCCAGCAGCGTATCGATTACCAGCGAGGACTTACCCGAACCCGAGACCCCGGTGACACAGGTAAAGGTGCCAAGGGGGATTTTCAGGTCGACGCCCTTAAGGTTGTTGCCTTTGGCTCCGGTCAGCTCAAGCCAGTTGCCGTTGGCCTTTCGACGAATCTCGGGTATCGCTATCTTGCTTCGGCCCGAGAGGTAGGCCCCGGTAATGCTCGCAGGGTCGGCCTCGATTTCTTCAGGAGTGCCCTGGGCCACCACGCAGCCGCCGTGATCCCCTGCCCCAGGCCCCATGTCGATGACGTAGTCCGCTTCGCGAATCGTCTCCTCGTCGTGCTCTACCATGATCACCGAGTTGCCCAGATCGCGCAGCTCTTTCAGCGTCTCCAGAAGGCGCTGGTTGTCGCGCGGGTGCAGCCCGATGGTGGGCTCGTCCAGGATGTAGAGCACCCCGGTCAGCCGCGAGCCCACCTGGGTGGCGAGCCGTATGCGCTGGCTCTCGCCGCCGGAGAGCGAACCCGAGGCGCGATCGAGCGTCAGATAGCCCAGCCCCACGTCCTCCATGAAGCCAAGCCGGTCCAGTATCTCTTTAAACACCCGGCGGGCTATCTGCATCTCGCGATCACCCAGGCTGAGCTCTGTGAAAAACTTTCGCGCTTTGATCACCGACAGCGCGGTCAGCTCGTTTATGGGCAGCCCTCCCAGCGTCACCGACAGACTCTCGGGGCGAAGCCTCGCCCCGGCGCACGCTTTACAGCGGCCCACTTCAAGAAAAGGTTCCAAAGCATCAAGGGAATCTTCGCCGCTCGCCTCGCGAATCTTGCGCTCGATCCGGGGGACTATCCCCTCAAAAGCGCGGCGTGATTTGAAGGTGGAACGCTTGGACTCAAACGAGTAGCTGACCTCGTCCTCGCCGGTGCCGTAGAGCACCGCGCGCTTCACCTTCTCGCTCAGCTTGTTCCAGGGCGTCTTGGGATCTTCGTTATAGTGCTCGACCACGGCGCACATTACTTTTTTAAGGTACCCCGCCGTGGGACTGAGCCAGAGGACGATGGCACCATCGGCGATGGATTTCTCCGGCGCCGCCACCAGCCGCACGGGATCGACCGACAAGCTGGTGCCCAGCCCGTCGCACTCGGTGCAAGCGCCGTGGGGCGAGTTAAACGAGAACGCGCGCGGGCTAAGCTCGGGCAACGAGATATTGCACTCGGAGCAGGAGAAGTTTTCAGAAAAGAGCATCCGCTCGCCGCCTTTAACTTCGGCCAGCGCCAGCCCGTCGGCGCGAGCCACCGCCAGCTCCAGCGCCTCGGCTATGCGCGGGCGGGCATCGTCGCGCACCACCACGCGGTCGATCACGACCTCGATGGTGTGCTTTTTAAACTTGTCCAGCTCGATCTCTTCGTCCAGCTCGCGAAGCTCGCCGTCTACGTTCACCCGGAGAAAACCCGCCTTGCGCAGCTCTTCAAAAAGCGCCTGGTAGTGGCCCTTGCGGTCACGCACCACCGGGGAGAGGATCGTCACCCTGGCCCCCTCGCCCAGCTCCATCAACCGGTCGGTCATCTGGGTAATCGTCTGGCTGGTTATCGATTTTCCGCAGCCGATGCAGTGGGGCGAGCCCACCCTGGCGTAGAGCACGCGCAGGTAATCGTAGATCTCGGTGACGGTGCCCACAGTGGAGCGCGGGTTTTTACTGGTGGTCTTCTGCTCGATGGCGATCGCCGGGCTTAGACCCTCGATGGCGTCAACGTCGGGCTTATCCATCTGCTCCAGAAATTGACGCGCGTAGGCTGAAAGGCTCTCGACGTAGCGGCGCTGCCCCTCGGCGTAGAGGGTGTCAAAAGCTAGCGAGGACTTGCCCGAACCCGAAAGACCGGTTATCACAACCATCTTACCCCTGGGGATGCGAAGGTGCAGGTTCTTCAGGTTGTGTTCGCGTGCGCCGCGTATCTCTATTACGTCATTCATTCCAGTGTCTTTTCCAGGCGATTCTTTTTAACCGAGGCCGCTTAGGCGGTATCCCTCGTCGAGGAGCTCTGCCACTTCGCGCTCGCTTCGCGCTTCGGCATAGAGCCTGACCAGGGGCTCGGTGCCCGAGGGGCGAAGCATAAGCCAGGAGTGGTCGTCCCTTATCAATTTCAGTCCGTCTATCCGCTGGGTGCGCATAACCGACATCCCCAAAAGCGCTGTCGGTTCAGCCGATCCTGCCATATGAGCGATGCGCGCCCTCACCGCTTCGATCTGGTGCGGCTCAAGCTTCAGGTCACGTCGGCCATAGGTGAAGTAGCCGATCTCGTCGAAGATCGTCTGCAAGTATTCGCGCAGCCCCAGCCCCGTCGTTCCGACCATCTCGGCCAGAAGCAGCGCGTTGACTATGCCGTCACGCTCGGGCAGGTGCGCCCCGATCCCCAGCGCCCCGCTCTCTTCGCCGCCCAAGAGCACTTCGCGTTTGGTCATCAGCTCGCCCGCATGGCGAAACCCTATGGGCAGGTCCACCACCTCGTAGCCGTATTTTGGGGCCATGAGGTCGAGCATCGAGGTCGCCGAAACCGACTTCGCCACGCAGCCGCTAAGCCCTTTGACCTCGGAGAGATATTTGACGAAGAGCGCCAGAATCCTCTGGGGCGAGAAAAAGCGCCCCCGCTCGTCCACCGCAGCTATCCGGTCGGCGTCGCCGTCGTTGGCTACACCCAGGCGGACTTTGCCGCTGGCCCCAAGCGCCATCAACTTGCCCAGGCGAGCCTCTACCGGCTCGGGGCCAAAACCGCCAAAGGTCGGGTCGGCGTCGAGGTGCAAAGCTTCGAGCGAGACGCCCGCAGCCAAGAGCAACTGATCGGTCCACCCTGCTCCGCAGCCGTACATCGCATCGAAACCCACCGCGCCTGCGCGGCGCACACCGTCAAAATCAACCAACCCGGACAGCGCTTCGACGTACTCTTCGCGAGGTTCAAGGGGGGTAATAAGCCCTTTTTTTGCCGCCGCGCTCATCTGGAGGGCTTCGAGCTTTTCGCCCTCAGTCGCCTCGGTGTCGAGCAACCGCTCAAGCGCCCCTGTGGTGGCAGCGCTTGCGGGGGACCCTGAGCCCTCTTTTATCTTTATCCCGCTCCAGCCAGGAGGGTTGTGCGAGGCGGTCACCATCAACCCGGCGGCTAGCCCGTGGCGACGCACCGCCCAGGAGAGCACCGGGGTCGGCAGGTACTCGTCGGCAAAATAGACCGGCACTCCGAAGGCGGTCAGCGTCCCCGCCGCCTCGCGGGCGTGTAGTGCTGCGTCACGCCTCCGGTCAAAAGCGACGGCGACGCCCTTCTGGGCCTCGCCGCGCTCCTGTAAGTGCAGCGCCAGCGCGGCAGCCACGCGCCGCACGTTGGCAAGCGTAAATGCGCCGCTGCGCTTCGCCCGCCAGCCATCGGTGCCAAAGCGTATGACGTCGCTATTCAACGAATATCTCCACCTTGAACATCGCCCCCTTGAACATCGCCGAGCGCGCTCCCCCGGGCATTTTGCCGGGCGTCTCTTCGGGCCTGGACTATGCGCACCGCCAACTTTACCGCCTCGATGGTGGAGTCGGGGGCGGCCTCGCCTCTGCCTGCGATATCCAGCGCCGTGCCGTGATCGGGGCTGGTGCGCACGAGCGGCAGCCCCAGCGTCACGTTTACGCCGTCGTCAAAGTGGGCGAACTTGAACGCCGTGAGCCCCTGGTCGTGGTACATGGACACTATGGCGTCAACCCCGCTTAGCCCCTTTGCGGTGCGGGCAAAGAGAGCGTCGGCGGCTTGCGGGCCGCTGGCGTCTATACCCTTTGCGCGCGCAAGCTCAACAGCCGGGATGATCTGCTCAATCTCTTCGGTTCCCAGCTGCCCGTTTTCCCCTGCGTGGGGGTTGAGCCCGCAGACGCCTATACTGGGCTTTGCGATGCCCAGCTCGGCTACCAGCCCCCGGTGCGCGGCCTCTATCGTCGCCAGCACCGCAGCTTTAGTAATCTTACCTGAAACTTCGCTTAGCGGCAGATGGGTTGTTACCAGAATTACCTTTAGGCGCCCGGAGTAGAACATCATCGTCGGGCGCGGGTTGCCGGGACACAGGCCAGCCAGAAGCTCGGTGTGGCCGGGGGCGCTGCAACCTGCGCGTTTTAGCCCCTCTTTGGTCAGCGGCGCGGTGACGATGGCGTCGGTTTCGCCCTCCAGCGCCATGCCAGCCGCCGTCAACACCGCCTTTAATGCAGCCTCGGCGGAGGTGTCGGTCACTTTACCCCACTGCCAGTCC
>CAXMSR010000107.1:0-4815 GCA_964195725.1 uncultured Kiloniellaceae bacterium
GCTGTCGTCTTTCACGTCTGCCGAGCGGTGCGGGGTTTGCCACAGCGCCCAGTACGAGGGCTGGTCGCAGTCGATGCATGCTTTTGCCTTCAAAGATCCTTTTTACAGGGCTGTGCTGGCGGAGGCGTCCCGTGAGACCGGGGGCAAGGTCGACCGCCTCTGCGTGGGGTGCCACACGCCCATCGGCACCGTCGCCGAGTTCGTCTGGATAAAAGAGAACGGCGAGATCGAGGTGGGCGAGCTGGGCAACGCCGGTTTCCTTATCGATTCCCAGGGCCCAAAGCGCGGGCCGCACAAAGACGCGATCAGCGACTTTCACGCCACCGAAGTCTCGCCGCTCCACTCCAGAAGCGAGCTCTGCGGAGCCTGCCACAATATATTTCATCCCGTTGAAAATGTGAAAATCGCGCGTACCTACGACGAGTGGGCCAATTCGATCTACGCCGAGAACGGCATCCAGTGCCAGGATTGCCACATGGTTCCGCCGGTATTGGTGCCCGAGGTCGCGCGCACTCTGAGAAAACCCCATCTGCCGGGCTCGACCAGTAACTTCGACACCTTCCGCACGCCCTTTTACCCCCACACCTTCTCCGGCGCCAACGTGCCGATCCCGCAACTTATGGGTGCCGAGGGCCACGCCGCGCAGGCCGAGCGCCTCTTGCAGCTGGCCGCCACCGTCTCGATCAATCTGGTGAAATTCAACAGCGTGAAGAACACCCTGGGCATCGATGTAACGATCAAAAATGAGCGGGCGGGCCACAACCTGCCCACCAGCATGACCGAGATTCGCCAGATGTGGATGGAGCTTACCGTCAAGGACATGTCTGCCAACTCAGAGCTCGTCTGGGTAAGCGGCGCGCTTGACGAAGAGGGCAACCTCGACCCAGAGGCCAAGCGTTTCGGCGCGCGCGCAGTGGATAAAGACGGCAACCCGACGTGGAAGCCCTGGGAGATACATGCGATAGATTTTGACAACTCGATCCCTGCCAAGCGCACCGCGCGGCTCTCGTACACCGCAAAGCTGGAGGACTCATCCGGCCCCTACCGGGTAAGCGCGCGGCTGCTCTACCGCTCCTTTCCCCAACACCTCGCCGACAAGTATCTGAAGTTGCCGGACTACACCGTCCCGGTTATAACGATGGCTTCGGATATGTTGATGGTGGATAGCCGCTGACAGCCCGGCGGCAGCGGTTTTGACGGCTCCATACACTGGCGCTCCCGACTTTTACGGTTGGGAGCGCCAGTGTGCATTTGGAGACCGGAGACAGAGTGAAAAGAGTGGAAGCAGGGCCTTTAAACGTACATACTCTGTGCTAGCAATGTTGTGCGATAGAATCCTCCCTTTATGCTGTCAGGGGTTTAAATGAAGACATTGAGCGAAGCGCAATCAAAGAAGATCCTCGCCGATTACGGTGTCCCGGTGACGAGCGAAATAGTGGCAGGCGATGTTGTGGCCGCTGTAGCCGCCGCCGCAAAGCTGGGCTTTCCAGTGGTCGTAAAGGGGCACGGGGCGAAGCTGGCCCACAAGAGCGAGCTGGGCCTTGTTTGTCTTGGGCTAGGCGACGAGGCGGCGGTGCGGGCTGCGTGTGAAGGCATTTCACAAAGGGCAGGAGACGGGTTGGAGGGTTTTCTCGTTCAGCCGATGGTGACGGGCAGGCGCGAGTTTGTGGTCGGGCTTATGCGCGATCCGCTCTTTGGCCCCGTGGTCATGTTCGGCCTGGGTGGGGTTTTTACCGAAGCGCTGGAGGACGTGGTCTTTCGCTGCGCTCCAATAAGTGAAGACGAAGCGCTCTCGATGCTGGGAGAGATCAGGGCAAAGGCGCTGCTTGGCGAGTTCCGGGGAGAGAGTGCTGCCGACACTAAGGCGCTTGTTGCCGCCCTTGTGGGGGTTGGCCGCCTTGGTGCCGAGCGGGCCGATGTCCGGGAGGTGGACATAAACCCCCTCATCGTCTCGCCCGACGGCTCGGTGCGGGCGGTGGACGCGCTGGTCGTGCTGGGAGAGGAGGACGAACCTTTGAAAGCGCGCCCCAAGGTCTCCTCCAAAGAGATAGGGAAGATCTTTTATCCCCGCTCCGTAGCCTTCATCGGGGCCTCCACCGGCCTGGGCAAATGGGGCCAATCGATCCCGGCCAACCTCATGGGCAACGGCTATGAGGGCGAAGTGTATCTGGTCAACCCCAGGGGCGGCGAGCAGTGGGGAAAGCCGGTGTACAAAAGCATCGAAGAGGTGCCGGGCGCAGTTGATCTTGCCGTCGTCACCATTCCCGCCGACAGGGTGCTGGGGCTTATCCCCGGCATGAAGGCGAAGGGGGTCACGAGTGCGCTGATCATCACCTCGGGGTTTTCCGAGCTGGGTGACGAGGGCGCAGCGTTGGAAGAAGAGCTGGTACGCGCAGCCGTCGAGGCGGACATAATCCTCTTCGGGCCCAACACTATGGGAATTCAAAATCCCCACGCCAAGCTCTTTCTCACAGGGGTGCATGTGCAGCCCACTCCGGGCACCACCACTCTGATCTCGCAGTCGGGCAACATGGGGGTGCAGCTTCTGGCTTTTGCCGAGGCGCAGGGGCTGGGCATACGCTCGTTTGGCGGCAGCGGCAACGAGGCGATGGTGACGATAGAGGACTTCATGGAGGCTTTCGAGGTAGATGAGCTTACACAGACAGTCCTGATCTATCTGGAGAGTGTTAAGGAGGGCAGGCGCTTTTTTGAATCCGCGCGGCGCGTGGGGCTGAAAAAGCCGGTGATAATCCTCAAGGGCGGGCGCACCCGGGAAGGCGGCGAGGCCGCAGCCAGCCACACCGGAGCGCTGGCGGCGAACTCCAAAGTTTTCGAGGCGGTCTGCCGACAGGCGGGCATAGTGAGCGTGCGCCAGCCGGTGGAGATGCTCGACGCCTCCGCCGTTTTTTCTTCGCTGCCCCTTCCGAAAGGGCGCAGGATTGCGATTATGACGCTGGGCGGCGGGTGGGGGGTGGTGACCACCGATCTTTGCAGCGAGATGGGCCTTGAGGTCGAGCCCCTTGACGGTGGGGTCATCGACAAGCTAAATGGGCTGCTGCCGTCTTTTTGGAGCCACGCCAACCCGGTGGACATGGTGGGCGAAAACGATCTGGAGCTGCCCTTTGTCACCTTGGAGACGTTGGCCGCGTGGGAGGGGTGCGACATGGTGATACACCTTGGGGTGTCGGGGCGTAAATACCTCATGGAGGGGCTCGCAGACTCTACGGCAGCAGTTGACCCGGCAGTGGAGCGGGCCGATTTTGACGGTCATCTTAAAGCGATGGAAGAGTGGGAGGACAACTTCGTAAAGCATGCTGTAAAATTGATGGAGGAAAACGGGAAACCGATCATTGGCGTCAAGCTGCACAGCGGCCCCAAGGAGCGGACGATCTATGAAGTGCCCGGTGCCGCTCACAACGCGGTGTATTTCCCCAGCCCCGAACGGGCGGTGACGGCGCTGGCGTATATGTGCGATTACAGCGATTTTGTGCAGCGCGCAAAGTAAGCGTTTTTGTCGTACTGCCTTTTGTCGCGCCGTCTTTTATCGCAGAAATGAGAAAGCCCCCGGAGTTCTCCGGGGGCTTTCTTTGTATGTGGTGAAGCTGCCCTGCTGGAGCGAGCTTATATTTTGATCGTCGTGTCCAGAAGATTGTTAAAGCCCAGGGCGATCTCTTCCAGAGAGGGCTCGCCCGCGCGAAGCATCCCCTGAATGCCGATGCCCTGCACTGCGCCGATGTAGGCGATGGCCGCCGCTTTCGGGTCTTTCACCCCTGGATTTTTGCTCAGGGCCTTTGCAAAGGGCTCGACGAAGGAATCGTAGGCCTCTTTGATATTATTGATTATCGGATGCCCGCTGCCTGCGAACTCAGTTGCCAGCGCCGCCAGACACACAGTGGCCTCGGGCTGGCTCTTGTAGTGCACTACCATCTCGTCCATGACCCGGATAAGGGCGTCTTTTTCGCCCGGTGCTTCATACGCCTGCCGGTAGTCCTCAAACCCCTTCGACAACCGTGTTACCACCGCCTCAAGCAGCGCCTCTTTATTGGGAAAGTGGTGAAAGAGCGCGCCCTGGGTCATGTCGATCGCCTGGGCGATGTCGGTGACCGTGGTGCCCCGGTAGCCCTGCCGGGCAAAGAGCCTGGTGGCGGCTAAAAGTATCTTTCGCCGGGTCTTTCTTGCTTTCTCGTCCAGCTTTCCGGTTTTTTTTGTACGAGTCATCTCTTGGCGTTCCTCTAAGTGGTGATACATTCCCTAATGTTCAGTACTGAAATAAAGAGTAAAATCGACAATCCTCACCACCGAAATGGCCCTGCTAAAGAGGAGAGCGGTACACCAACTGACGTTGTACACACTACCCCCAATGTAGATCAATATAACGCTACGGCGCAATCGGTAAAAAAAACGGCACGGGAAAAGAGTATTATGCGTTTTTTGGATTGTGCCTAGTGTGTACTATGTGATATCAAAATAATGCACTAATGAAAAGGATTTTATTTGCGACGTCCTTGCCGCAGGCCGATAAATAGAGCGGTTTCCCCCTCTGGTTTACGAGGGCTTGGAAGCAGCCTTTGGGCGGTCGGTTTGTCCGTTTGCGGCGTGGCAGGGCGAGGTAACGCTGCATCACCTAAAAGTAGTGTGTTTGCCAAGTTGATTAACTGAACTTGTTATTGAGGAGAGGTTGCTATGGAGATCAAAAAAGTTGGTGTTGCCGGTTGTGGACTGATGGGTGGCGGTATCGTACAGATCTGCGCGCAGGCGGGGCTTGAAGTCGTCGCCCTGGAGATGGCGCAGGAGTTTCTGGACAAGGGGCTGGGC
>CAXMSR010000107.1:4825-5922 GCA_964195725.1 uncultured Kiloniellaceae bacterium
TCATGGGACGCATAACGGGAACTACCAACGTCGAAGACCTGAGCGATTGCGACATCGTCATCGAGGCGATAATTGAAAACCTCGACGCCAAGCGCGCGCTTTTTTCAAAGCTCGACGAGCTGTGCCCCGAGCACACTATTTTTTGCTCCAACACCTCCTCCATCCCGATTATCGAGATGGCTACCATGACCAAGCGCCCCGACCGCTTTGCCGGGCTCCACTTTTTCAACCCCGTGCCGGTGATGAAGCTTGTGGAGATCATCCGCGCGCTTCAAACCAGCGACGCGACCTATAACGCCATCCACACCCTCACCGAGAAGATCTCCAAAGTGCCGGTATGCGCAGGGGATTCACCCGGTTTCATCTCCAACCGCATACTGCTGCCGATGATCAACGAGGCCGTCTACTGCCTCTACGAGAACGTGGGCACCCCCGAAGATATCGATCAGGTGATGAAGCTGGGGATGAACCACCCGATGGGACCACTTACACTGGCTGACTTTATTGGCCTCGATACCTGTCTAGCGATTATGGAAGTCCTCTACGAAGGCTTTTCCGACAGCAAATATCGCCCCTGTCCTCTGCTGCGCAAAATGGTCAAGGCCGGATGGCTCGGCAAAAAGAGCGGTCAGGGCTTTTACGCTTACTAATTAATGGAGGATAAAAAGATGAGTTTTGCCAACCTGTTGATAGAGATTGCTGATGGCGTTGCACAGGTCACGATTAATCGCCCCGCAGCACTCAATGCACTCAATGTTGATGTTCTTAATGAGCTCGACGCAGCCTTTGACGGACTGAAAGATGACGATACTGTTGCCTGTGTAATTCTGACCGGAAGTGGTTCCAAGGCTTTTGTCGCCGGGGCTGATATTGCGGCGATGCAACCTTTCAATGCCATTGAAGGGGTTGCTTTCGCCCGCCTTGGTCACGCATTGATGAACTCTATCGAAGGCTTTCCCAAACCTGTCATCGCTGCAGTTAATGGCTTTGCCCTTGGGGGTGGTTGTGAACTGGCCATGGCCTGTGATGTCAGAATCGCTTCAGAAAATGCTCGTTTTGGTCAGCCAGAAGTCAATCTCGGGGTGATTCCAGGCTTT
>CAXMSR010000108.1:0-5887 GCA_964195725.1 uncultured Kiloniellaceae bacterium
CACCCCTGCCCCCAACTTCTACAGCCTTGACTCGTTCACCGTCGCAGTATCTGATGGCGAGGCCACCGACACCATCGTAATAACGGTCACCGTCAACCCGCAGGCCGATCCCTCCGTCACCGGCGTCTTGATGGGCGCTGCGGTGGGTGGCGTTGAATATTCCTGCACCGATGGTATAAACGGCACCACCAACGCGGCGGGCGAGTTTACTTGCACTGGTGGCGAAACGATCACCTTTACGCTGGCGGGCTACACCCTTGGCGAGGCTCCTGTGTCCACCATGGTCACAGTCTTTGACATCACCGGGGCAACACAGCCCACGCAGCGGCAACTGGCTGGCTTTATAAACGGCCAGATGAACAACGTGAGCGACCTGCCGGTACATCGCGCGCTAAACACAGCAATGCTTTTGCAAACGCTCGACGACGACGGCGACCCCTCGAACGGGATCAACATAACCCAGGCCGGCGCCCTGGCCCTGTCCACGGCAAGCTACACGCTAAACCTGGAGAAGAAGAGCACCGCTGTTTTAGCGAGACTGAGAAAAGTCCTCAAACAGGCCGGGCTTGCCAGAAATCCCCGCACCCGCCTCGACACCGTTCGCCACCTTGTGCAGGCAGGCGTGGTGACCACGCCGCTCTACCGTATCACTGGCGAACTACGTGAAACGGCAAACAAAAACTACTACTACACCTGGGACACCAATGGCGACGGCACCCTGCTTGAGGAAGATCTCGGCGCGAACGGGTCGATCGAGGTCACCACCACAAACACCTACCACGCCGACCACCACCTGGACGTGCAAATGATAGACGATCCAGTGGGCGGCGCAGTGGAATACATCTCGATCCACACTTGCGACGCAGACGGCAACGTGACGCGAGAGGATATCGATTTTACCGACAACGCCACGGCTGACCTGATCTATACCTATGTCTACGATGCCTTCGGCAACCAGACTATGTACCAAATAGACGCCGACGCGAGCAGCGCGGCAGATGAGGCCTACACCAGCACCTACGATGGCGACGGCAACCTGATCCGTTATGAAGAAGACCACAACCTCGCCGATAGCGACGCCGCAGACCTTATTTTCACCTACACCTACGACGACGGTAACCTGACCAGCACGGAAACAGACTTTGATGCCCTCACCAATCCCGGTATCGATATCAGCGATGTCTACACCTACGACGCCAGAGGCAACAGGCAGTCCACAGAGCATATCTCCGCAGGCGTCGAATGGAGCGAAGCCTACACCTACGACGGCAACGACAACCGGATCGGCAGCGCATTCAACAACGACTTGGACACCACCAAAGACATAGACAGGCTCCGGAGCTGGTTCTACGACACCCACGGCAACAAAACGCGCTTTGAATACGATACGAATGCGAACGGCTCTCCGAACGCCATCATCACCTACACCTACGAGGCAACCACCGTCTACCCCGACACCTCCAATTTTCCAGCCTTTTAGGTGCGGACTCGCCCGCCGCGTTAACGGCGAAGCACACAACAGATAAAAAAAGGCCCGCATATGCGGGCCTTTTCAGTGTCGGCTCAGAGAGGGGCTGCGGGTTGCAAAAGAGCTAGAGCGTATCGATCGAGACCCTGGTCTGGGGAGCCGTTTCGGCGTCGTGGGCGATCTCGGGGCTACAGGGCAGAAGCCTCTTGGGGTCGAGGCCCTGTCCGGCGAGATAGTCGCGCACGCTATCGGTGCGCCCGCCAGCCAGCTCAAAGAGCATTTCGTTGGGCACCTCGGGGGGCAGCGGCGGCCCGTAGACCTGTACGCCGACGATCCACTCCTGCCTGGGCTCCGGCGGCGCTGCAGCTGCCGTCGCATCCGTCGCATCCGTCGCATCCGTCGCGGCTATCGCAGTTGTCTCAACCGGCACAACCGCTGGAGAAATCGGGGCGGACTCAGCCGTTTTCTGTGCAACGGGGGCGCTCGTCGCGGCAGCGGTGGTGGGCTGCGCCGCAACCTCGGCCCCGGCTTCGGCCCCGGTCAATGGCGGCGCTTCGGGGAGCGGCGTCATCGCTTCGACGAGTTCTTCGGGGGCGGTCTTGGCCATCTTACGCGCAATGCTATCAAGCTCGGCCAGCTTTTGCTGCATCAGCTCTCTGGCGAAGTGCTCCCGGTCGGGGTAGGCGGCTACGCCGCATAGCTGGAGGCGTATGCCGGGGCGGTTGTCAAAGAGCTCTACCATCGTCCCCATGTGGCTCAAGGCCTCCGGGTTGATGTCGTAGCGCCCTGCCTCAAAGTCCACCGGGGCGATACTAAGCGCCGTGGCCAAGTCGAATATCTTGCCCAACGCGAAGATAGCACCAAGCGGCGCGAAGTAGGTGACTGCGGCCACCTTGATGGCTGCTACGGTAGCTTTTTTTGTCAGCTGCCCCACTATGTCGCCGATGCCGAACTCGGGGTCGTTAAGGTTGCCCTCCACCGGGATCTCAAGGTCGATGTCATCGTTCTTGTCGGTTAAGAGCGCCAGCGCCAGCGTTACCGGAACACCCAGCTCTTGGGTGAACTCGTCCTGCTCGTCGGGGTGCAGCGTCTCCATCTCCAGTTTGTTTATGTGG
Organism: uncultured Kiloniellaceae bacterium; assembly: GCA_964195725.1. Classification (GTDB taxonomy): domain Bacteria; phylum Desulfobacterota; class Deferrisomatia; order Deferrisomatales; family BM512; genus CAXMSR01. The sequence goes on from CAXMSR010000108.1 coordinate 2,584, forward strand.
GTGTGCAGCGTCGCCACGACCTCACCGGCGTTGACATCGGCGTCGGCCTCAAAATCCATGAGCCCGCTCACCAGCCGGTAGCCGATGTAGCGGTTTGAGTACGAGGTAAGCGGCGCGAGGTTGATCCCTTCGAGCTTCACGGAAGCGGTCCCTGTGGGCAGCTCGGCAAAGGGGAGCCCCCGGCCCGTTAACGCTATCGTGCCGTACTTGTCGGCGACAGCAGAGAGGTTGACCGAGGCCGGCTGCACGGCATCGGCGCTGTCGAGGTTCTCTAGTTTGAAAAGGATATCGCTCAGCTTCGTCTTGTAGGCGGGGCTAAGGCTCGTGTCGGAGAAGGCCACCGAGTTGTCGCCGACCATCTCTAGCTTGCCCAGCGAAAAGGTCGGGGGACTACCGCCCTTTGGGGCTTTATTTGCGGCCTCCTTTTGCGTGTCGGCTGGCTGTTTTTTTTCACTGCCGCCCTTTGCACCAGAGAGCTTTGGCAAGAGCCCCAACGCCTCGAACTCGCCCTCAGCATCGCGTTCGACCCAGAGTGCCAGCGAGTCCACACTCACCAACTTCGTCTCGATCCGCGAAAGCTCCGTTAGCTTCACCCCCTCCACCGTCATCGCCTTGAGCAGGGCGACGTGGTCCGGCTCTTTTTTACCTTTTGTACCTTTTTTCCCGTTTGACCGCGCCAACCCTTTCACCCCCTCAAGGATCACCCTGTCAAAGCCGATGTCGTCAAATCCATCGATCGCGAGACCGGAGAGGGCAAGCCTTTTCAGGGCCAGCAACACGCCATCGTCTACGGCGCGGCGCACCTGAAGGTCGGCCATCGTCACCCCGCCTCTGGCGGAAGGGGTAAAGTCCTCGCCCGTGCCGGTAAAGCCGCCGTCACCCTTCCACACCAGGGATTTATGCGCCACTTCAACCGCTGGTTCGGTTACTGTCGCGCTAAAATCCAAGACCGCGAGCTCACCGCCGGTCTTCACCGTCGGCACCCCGGAGGCGACGGTCACTGCCACCTTGCCCCTCCAGTCCACCGTGGCTTTATCGACCGTGGCCTGCTCCACCTTGGCGCTTCTGGTGTTAGTTGAGAGCGCAGCGTCGAGGTTTAGCTCGAAGTTCTCTGCGCTCTTGGCGAAGGTGGCGTCAACACGGCCCGACATCGTATGGGTCTCGACCGAGGTCCGGGTAGCACCACCAACGGCCTGGGTAGCCTCATCCACTGCCAGCGCTCTCTCTATCAGCACCGCCCCTTCATAGAAGGCGCCGCCCCGCCCTTCTCTGTCCAGGGAGAAGGCGGTGTCCATATCCAACTTCGTCAACCCCACACTGGCCGACTGCCCGGCGCTGGAGGCTGCAATCTCTTTTAGCTCCAGCCCCCCTTTATGCGACACGCTCACCTTGCCTTCACGGTCGATGCTAATAGCAGAATCGCCATCGACCGAGAACGCAGAAAAGCTCGCCTGCCCGGCCTTGGCCTCCAACGAGAACTCGCCAAGCGCAATCATCCCTGAAAACCCTGTGACCCCGTCGCTCGCCATGAGCGAATCGGTCACCTTGCCATCCACCGACAGCGCGCCCAGCGACGCCTCCAGCCCTTCGCGCTCGATGGCGAACCCCTTAAGCTGCGTCTTGCCCTCAAAGCTCGCCTCGCGCCCGCCACCCTCTTCGAGAAGCATAAGATGCACGAACCCGTCGATGTGGATGTCGCCCTCCAGCGCTGTTATGCCCTCTTTGACGAGCGCCGCCGCTATCCAGGCGAGGCTGAAGCGCTCAATCTTCAACTGGCCTTCAAGTTGGGGGTTGGTGGCAAAGGGCAGCGCTACGCCGCTAAAGGTGGCGCGCTCGCCGTTTATCTCGATATCCAGGGTTATGGCGGTGGGGTTGTCGGGCTCCCAGCTAGCCATCGGATCGACGTGGAGCGAGTGGATCAGGAGCTCGGCGGAGAGGTCGGGGTCGGAGTAGAGAAAACGCACGTTGGTCAGATCAATTGGCCCGGTGCCGACCCCCCAGGGTTTTACATCCTCATCCGGTGTCTGCGCAGGCTCTTCCCGGTCGTCGTCTACAACCTTGAGTTCGATCCCCCCCGCGATGATCGTCCCGTCGTCTTCGCGCTTGATGTCGAAGGTTGCGTCGGCGAGCTCGATCTTGTTGAGAAAGAACTTTTTGCCGAAGAGCGGCAGCCAGTCCATGTTGGCGTCGGCGATGGTAAAGTCCAGCCGCTCAGCGCCGCTTTTACCCGCCGCCACCGCCGACAGACTGAGCCGTCCGGTGAAGAGGTTGAACCAGAGCCCGCCGATGTCGGCCTCTATGTGGCCCCTGTCGTGGAGCCAGTACTCAATGCTCCATTTGATGCTCGTGGGAACCACGACGAAGATCATAAAGAGTGACAGCAACGCCGCCGCGAACCACTTGGTGATCCTGCGCCGCCGCCGCGACAGGCCCTCGTCGCCGTTCGCCGCCAACCATCTCTTCAATCGCGCTCGCATCTATACCCGCCTTTTGAGCCGTCGACGGGCCACCCGCTTGTGTAGGCGGCTCGCACAGCTTATTGCTGTATGCAGGCTAATCTCTGAGCTTGTCGAGCTTGTCGCTTGCCTTGTTGAGCAGGTTGTCCATCTTTTTGCCCGCGCGCTCGCCTGCGCCCTCTTTCTGGCAGCCGACCAAACCCACAGTCAAACCAGCCAACAAAGATAGGGCCAGAAAAATAGTCAGTGCTTTTTTATTCATTGTATCCCTCCATTTGAAGTGCGCAAATATAATGGCAACTTCCGTTTCAGTTCAAAGACTACCCTGCGGCCCTCTTCCCGCCCGGCTCAGGCAAGGGCCGAGAGCACCGCCACCAGCTCGGACGGTTCCAAAGGCTTTGCCAGCGCATGCAGCGCCCCCGCCGCCACTGCACCCTTGAGGGTAGCCTCGGAAGTGACACTGGACGCCACCACTACCTTTGCCTTTGGAGCGGCCCCGGTCACCGCTTCAAGGCACGCACGGCCACCCATGCCGTTTTGCACGAGGTCAAGGAGCACCACCTCCAGCCACTCGGCGTGGTGGCGCGCCAGCTCCAGCCCCCTCTCGGGGGTCGAAGCGGTGTGGACCTCCCAGCCGCTCAACTTCAGCGCCCGCCCCGCTTCAAAACGAAACCCCTCGTCGGGGTCGATGATGAGCACAGCCTTGCGTGGCTTGTAAAGGGGGAGGAGCAGCTCGAAGCGAGCGCCCCCAAGCGTGCCAGCGCCAACCCTGACAGCGCCGCCGTGGTTCTCGACGATGGCGCGCACCATCGGCAACCCCAATCCGGTACCGCGCCCCACGTCGCGCC
>CAXMSR010000109.1:0-1243 GCA_964195725.1 uncultured Kiloniellaceae bacterium
GGGTTGCGTGGTCCTGCAACCATTGGATTTGGAAGTGGGGGCGGGTACTTTCCATCCCGCTACTTTTCTTCGCGCCATAGGCCCGGAAAACTGGAATGCCGCCTACGTGCAGCCCTGCCGCCGCCCTACCGACGGGCGCTATGGCGAAAATCCCAACCGGCTACAGCACTATTACCAGTATCAGGTCATCCTGAAGCCCTCGCCGCTGGAGATTCAAGAGCTTTATCTTGGCTCGATGAAGGCGCTGGGCATCGACCCGCTCGACCACGACATCCGCTTTGTCGAGGACGACTGGGAGAGTCCCACCTTGGGGGCTTGGGGGCTTGGCTGGGAGGTGTGGCTTGACGGGATGGAGATCACCCAGTTCACCTACTTTCAGCAGGCGGGCGGGCTCGATTGCCGCCCCGTCTCCGGCGAGATCACCTACGGTATCGAGCGCATCGCCATGTATCTGCAGGGCGTGAACAACGTCTATGATCTTGTGTGGACCGAGGGGCTAAGCTATGGCGATGTTCATCACCGTGGCGAGGTCGAGGGCTCGATCTACAACTTCGAGCAGTCAAACGCCGACATGCTTTTTGACCTGATGGACAAGTACGAGGCCGAAGCCGCCCGGCTCGTTGAGCTGGGGCTGGTGCTGCCCGCCTACGACTACACATTAAAGTGCTCGCACACCTTTAACCTGCTAGATGCTCGTGGTGCCATCAGCGTCACCGAGCGCACCCGGTTCATCGGCAGAGTGCGCAACCTGGCGCGCAACATAGCGCACGCCTACGCGGCACAGCGTGAAGAGATGGGACACCCCCTTCTTAACAGAGGCAAAGCTGCGGGAGGTGACTCATGAGCGTCGATCTGCTGATTGAAATCGGAACCGAAGAGATCCCGGCGGGCTTCATGCCCCCGGCTTTGAAATCTTTGAAAAAGCTCGCCACAGAGGGCCTCAAAGCCAACCGCATCGGCTTTGGCACGGCGCGCACTGTGGGCACTCCGCGCCGAATGGTGCTGCACATCACCGATGTTGAGACGCGCCAGCCCGACGTGGTGGAAGAGGCGACGGGCCCCTCGGTAAACGTCGCTTTCGATTCAGAGGGCAACCCCACCAAGGCAGGGCAGGGCTTTGCGCGCTCCAAGGGCGTCGATCCTTCCGAGCTTTTGCGCGTTCAGACCGACAAGGGCGAATACGTGGCGATACGCCGCTCGGTCGAGGGGCGCGATTCGCTAGAGGTTCTGGCCGGGCTCGTCC
>CAXMSR010000109.1:1271-5866 GCA_964195725.1 uncultured Kiloniellaceae bacterium
TTCACGCGCCTGAAGTGTTCGAGGTCAAAGACGCCGCCGACTACTTCGCCAAGATCGAGGGCGCATATATCATGGTCGACCCCGACAAGCGCCGCGAAGAGATACGCACCCAGGTGGCCGCCGCCGCAGCCTCAGTGGGTGGCAAGGTGCTGGAGGACGACGACCTTCTGGAGACGATCAACTACCTCGTCGAGTACCCCACTGCGGTGGTCGGCAGCTACGACGCGAACTATCTGGAGCTGCCCGAAGAGCTCCTCATCCTCTCGATGAAGACCCATCAAAAATACTTTGCAGTAGTTGACGATAGCGGCAAACTGTTAAACCATTTTGTCACCGTCTCAAACACCCGCGCTCGCGACATGAGCGTGGTGGCGCGCGGCAACGAGCGCGTGCTCCATGCACGCCTCGCCGATGCGCGTTTCTTCTACGACGAGGATCAAAAGTCCACTCTGGAAGAACACTCCGAAGGGCTAAAGAGCGTCGTCTTCCAGACCAAGCTGGGCACCAGCTGGGACAAGGTAGAGCGTTTTCGCTGCATGTCGGCCAAGCTCGCCGACAAGCTCTGCCCCGACGCGAAGGCTGACGTAGACCGCATAGCCCAGCTGTGCAAGGCCGATCTGGTGACGTTGATGGTCTTCGAGTTTCCCGAGATTCAGGGGATCGTCGGACGCGAGTACGCTCTTCGCGCAGGCGAGCCCGAGCTTATAGCCAAAGGCATCCAGCAGCACTACCGCCCCGTGCAGGCCGGGGGCGAGCTGCCGGAGACCGCCGAGGCCGATTGCGTTAGCCTGGGCGACAAGATCGACACCATCGCCGCCTGTTTTGGCGTGGGGCTCATCCCCTCGGGCGCAGCCGACCCCTATGCGCTGCGCCGCCAGACGATGGGCATCCTGCGCATAATGATAGAGAAAAATTACCGCCTCAGCCTCGACTGGCTCTTTGACGAGGCGCTCTCGATCCTCTCGGACAAGCTCACCCGCAGCGCAGTTGAAGTGAAAGCCGAGCTGGGCGAGTTCTTCAAGGGCCGCCTTGAAACGCTCTTGGCGGGCAAGGGTTATCCCGGCGATGTTGTCGCGGCTACCCTGTCGGCTGGTTTTGACGACGTCGTAGACGCCCAGGCGCGCGCGGCGGCGATCGAGACCGTCCGCGAAAAGAGCGAGCTAGCCACGCTGGCGGGCACCTTCAAGCGAGCCGCTAATATCCTGAAGAAAGCCGAAGGCGCTATCGGCGAGGTAGACGAGGCGCTTTTTACCGAAGATGCCGAAAAAGAGCTGTGGAACGCCTACGGCGCAGTCAGCGAAGCGATGACCACCTCGGTCGAGCGCGGCGACTATGTAGCCTTCTTTGCAGAAGCGGCTAAGCTCAAGGTCGTGGTTGACGGGTTTTTCGATTCGGTAATGGTTATGGCCGACGACGATAAGGTGCGCGGGAACCGGATAGCGCTGATGGGCGCGGTGACGTCGCTCTTTGGGCGCGTTGCCGATTTCACGCGGATTACAACTTAGACAAATAGCTTATTTATAGCGGAGAGAGCACCATGACAAAGTATGTTTACACCTTTGGTGGAGGCGAGGCAGAGGGGCGCGCCGACATGAAGGAGATTCTCGGCGGCAAAGGGGCCAACTTGGCAGAGATGTGCCAGATCGGCGTTCCGGTGCCAGCCGGGTTTACCATCAGCACCGAGGTGTGCACATATTTTTACGCTAATAACAGGCAGTACCCCGACTCGCTCGCAGGTGATGTTGTAACCGCCATCGATTATATGGACAGCGCGATGGGGGCTACCTTCGCCGATAGCGACAATCCGCTGCTGCTTAGCGTGCGCAGCGGCGCGCGCCAGTCGATGCCCGGCATGATGGAGACGGTACTTAACGTCGGCCTGTGTTCCTCTACCATCCCCGGCCTCATCGCAAAGACCGGCAACGAGCGGTTCGTCTACGACGCCTACCGCCGTCTCATCACCATGTATGCCGATGTCGTCATGGAGAAAGCCGCCGGTGTCGAGCCCAAAGAGGGCGAGGGCATCCGCGTACAGCTCGAAGGGCTGATGGAAGCCGTCAAGAAGGCCAACGGCTATGAGGGCGACACCGATCTTAGCGCCGCCGACCTGAAAAAGCTCTGCGACGAGTATAAAAGAGTAATCGCGCGGGTGCTAGGCCAGCCCTTCCCCGACAACGCGATGGAGCAGCTGTGGGGAGCCGTGGGCGCGGTCTTCGCCTCGTGGATGGGCAAACGCGCCATCGCCTACCGCCGCATCGAATCCATACCCGCCGAGTGGGGCACCGCCGTCAGCGTACAGGCGATGGTCTTTGGCAACATGGGTGAAGACTCCGCCACCGGCGTAGCCTTTACCCGCAACCCCGCCACCGGCGACGCCGCCTTCTACGGCGAATGGCTCGCCAACGCCCAGGGCGAAGACGTGGTCGCGGGCATCCGCACACCCTATCCGCTAAACGCCCACTGCGTAAACGACTCGAACAAACAGTTCGCCACCCTCGAAGGTGCCTACCCCGCGCTCTACAAAGAACTGCACGACATCCGCGACAAGCTGGAAGCCCATTACAACGACATGCAAGACGTCGAGTTCACCATCCAGGAGGGTCGCCTCTGGATGCTCCAGACTCGTAACGGCAAGCGCAACGGCCCCGCTGCCGTGCGCATGGCCGTAGAGATGGTGGGCGAGGGGATGATCGACAAGGCCACCGCCATAAGCCGTGTGCGCCCCGATCAACTGGACGAACTTTTGCACCCCATGATCGATCCCGGCGCCGAAATAGGCACCGAAATCTTCGCCAAGGGGCTCCCCGCAGGCCCCGGCGGCGCGGTGGGCAAGATCGTTTTTACCTCCGAGCGCGCTGAAGAGCTGGGTGCCCAGGGTGAAAACGTAGTGCTCGTGCGTCACGAAACCAGCCCCGAAGATGTCCACGGCATGCACGTCTCCCAGGCCATCGTCACCGCCAAGGGCGGCATGACCTCCCACGCGGCGCTCGTCGCTCGCGGATGGGGCAAGACCTGCGTAGTGGGCTGCGCCGCGCTGGAGATCGACGTCGCGTCGCGTACCGTCGTCGTGGACCACACCGTGCTGCGAGAGGGCGACATAGTCACCGTCAACGGCACCAAGGGCAACGTCTACGTGGGTGAGCTGCCCCTCATCGTCATCGACCCCGAAAAGAACGAGCTGATGGGGACTTTTCTCGGCTGGTGCGACGAGCTTCGCACCCTGGGTATCCGCACCAACGCCGACAGCGGCACCGATGCCGAGCAGGCGCGGCGCTTTGGGGCCGAAGGCATCGGCCTTTGCCGCACCGAGCACATGTTCTTTGGCGGCGAGCGCATAAAATACATGCGCGAGATGATCGTCGCCGAAACAGCAGCAGAGCGCGTAAAAGCGGTCAACAAGCTGCTTCCCTTCCAGCGCGCCGATTTTAAAGAGATATTAAAGGCGATGGAAGGGCTGCCGGTGACGATACGTCTGCTGGACCCGCCGCTGCATGAATTCGTCCCCCAGGAAGAAGAGCAGATCGTAGAACTGGCGCAACTGGTGGGTAAAAGCGCGGCAGAGATCAGAACACGCATAGCGCAGCTCCACGAGCTAAACCCGATGCTCGGCCATCGCGGCTGCCGGCTGGCCATCTCCTACCCCGAAGTCACCAAAATGCAGGCGCGCGCCATCCTTGAAGCCGCCGCCGAGCTCAAAAAAGAGGGCGTAGACGCCAGGGCCGAGATCATGGTGCCGCTGGTGGGCAACGTCAAAGAGCTGGAAGACCAGAAGGCGCTCATAATGAGGATCGCCGGAAAAGTCATCAAAGAGACCGGGGTGGGGACGCTGGATTTCCTCGTCGGGACGATGATCGAGGTACCACGCGCAGCCCTTACTGCCGACGAAGTGGCGGTCGAGGCGGAGTTCTTTAGCTTCGGCACCAACGATCTCACGCAGATGACCTGCGGCTTTTCCCGCGACGACTCCGGCACCTTTCTGCCTGCCTACGTGCAAAAGGGCATCTACGACGCCGACCCCTTCCAGTCGATTGACCAGACTGGTGTTGGCCAACTGGTAGAGATGGCGACGCGCAAGGGCAGGGAAGCGCGGCCCGGACTTAAGGTTGGGATATGTGGAGAACACGGAGGGGATCCGGACTCCATCCATTTTTTCCACCGTGTTGGGTTGGATTACGTTTCTTGTAGCCCGTTTCGGGTGCCGATTGCGCGGTTGGCTGCGGCGCAGGCGGCTATTGCCGGGGAATAGTAGTTTGAGTTTGTAATGTAGAGGGTCGCCCCGAAAAGGGCGGCCCTTTTTTGTTATCTGGTAGGAGGTTGTTCCGGGTGGGGCAGGGGATGATCCGCCTCTGACGAGGCGGGGTGTTGCTGGTTGTTTTTTTTGAAGCTAAGGCGAAGAGGCTGGTCTTCTGGTTGTTTTGAGCCGATATGATATGAAGCTCGCCCCTTAAAAGGCGGGCTTTTTCTGTTATCTGGAGGCAGATAAACTTCAAGATCAAGGTCTAGTTCGACTTCAAGGTCAAAGGCGGTTTCGCCACGCCTCCTTCGGAGGCTCTTGGCGACCAAGGAGGGATGGCGCGATCCCTCCTTTGGAATCC
>CAXMSR010000110.1:0-5804 GCA_964195725.1 uncultured Kiloniellaceae bacterium
GATCGACCATCTCGGCCACCGGCCTGTCCACCGAAGCCAGCCGCACCATCCAGCCTGAAAGAAGCGCACGAAGGTCGGCCTCGGCTCCATCGGAGGCCGCCCAGCTTCGCACCGCCTCGGCCACGGCATCAGTCACCGCAGCGCGACTCTCCCCAAGGAGCTCGCCCAGCCCCTGGCCGCCAAGGCGCGCCGCCAGACTGTCGAGCGCGCACGCGCCTTCTTCAGTGTCCAGCCATTTAGCCAAGGCCCCCGCGCCCTCGGCTAAAAGCCCTTCAAGCCCCCGCGCCAGCGTCTGCGCCCGTTCGTCGCCAAGCTCAACCCGCAGCGAGTCGAACTCCCGGTCCAGCCGCTCGCGGGCGAACTGCACCAGAAAGCCGGTGATACCCGCTTTGAACTCGGCCCCGGCCATCTTCTCGGCGAGGCTCTCTTCGCGCAACAGCTCGGAGAAGACGATGCGGCTGATCGCCTTTGCCAGCTCGGGCTTTCTGCGCGGGATCATCCCCTGAAAGCGCAGCGGCCCCAGCCGCACCTCGTTGTGCGGACGAAAGAGCATCTTCACCGCCAGAGCGTTGGTGGCGTAGCCGATCGCCGCTCCCACCACGGGTGGGGCGCACCAGGATATAATATCGAAAGTCATAGCGACAATATTCGCCTTAAAAGCGGGGCAACACAAGCAAGAAGGGCAAAAACCGAGAGGAGACAAGAAATGCGGAGGCGGTAAATACCTGGCGCAAAGGGCGGGGCAAAGAACGGGGACAAAGAAAAACGCCGACTCCCCAGAGGATGGTCGGCGTTACTTCCGGCTGGCGGTCTCTCTGAGAGAGACCGCCAGCCGTTTAGTGCGTTGGACGAGCAGTTTCAGGTCATGCCCGGGACCGTCTAGGGCAACCCTCGGAGCAGTGGGCTACGCGCGGCATCATGAATCTTTTCATGGCTATCACCTCCTTCCGGTGGATTTTTGTCTCTTCATCTTAAAGTGTAAGAACACAACCACTCTATGTCAAGGCGATCAAACAGTAATTGAGCAAAGTCAAATTCCCGGTGTTTAACCAGGCACCTGCCAAAAAGCGGAAACAGCGCAAAACCATAGTGTTTTGGTCATATTCTTTGGATGGGCGGTTGACCGAATTGGTTACAGTAATTTTAGAGAGAATGATTGGGGTCGGTGTGAACGGTCAGGCGCAGGGATCGTCAAAGAGTTTTTAAAACACACAACCCACAAAACCAGGCTGTGTATTTTCGTGAAAGGCAAGGAGTGCGAAGAGAGCGTACCGGAGGAGTAGCAGCGCTACTTCGAGGACACTCTTTCTTCGCAACGACGCCGTATTTTGCGAAAATTCGCAGCCGGGCAATCAGCAAAACCGGCGTATCAGGGCCTCCAAATAGCGCGACTTAACCTGCTCGGTCGCCAAGGCTTGCTTTAGCGGGGGCAATTTCAGGATAACGCCAAAGACCGCCGCCAGGGCGCGGTGGCTCTTTAAGAGCTGATTGTCGAAGATGAAATTTTGCAGCTTGCCGCGCTCAAGCGCCATAACGACAGCGCGGTGCGCTCCGTTTAGCGGGGTCAGGACGCGCTTTTCTCGACGTTTCAAGGTCAACGCCTCCTCTGCCGGGCAAACGCGCACGCACAGCCCGCAGCCCAGACACCGCTCGTTGTCTACTCTGGCGACTTTGCGGCCGGGGTTGGCCGGGTCGTTGGCGCTCACCAGCACCATCGCCTCGACGGGGCAGACGTTTACGCATCTGGCGCAGCTGGTGCAGCTTCGCTCCTCTACTGCGGGGATGAAGCTGGTGGTGTGCACGGGGTGCAGGAGCGCAAATCTGCGTGAGGCGATCATCGCCTCGCAGCAGCAACCGCAGCAGTTGCAGATGAAGTTTACGTCTTCGCGCACGTTCTCGCCAAACTGCACGAGGTTGTTCTCATAAGCCTCGGCGAGAAGCTCAAGCCCCTCTACCGCATCCACTTCGCGGGCGTGGCCGTGGCGGATGAGCGAATCGCCGGTGGTGTTAAAGGTCATGCAGATCGAGACGGGGGCGTCGCAGGCGCGATCCACCAGCTCCATCTTGCGGCGGCAATAGCAGTCGCCGATGCCGATGTGGCTGGCGGTCTTTATCACTTCGCTGGCGCGTTCGTAGTCGAGCACATGCAGCTCGCCCCGCCAAGGGCCTTGAGGCAGCACCGGCTCGTGGACGAAAGTGCGGCCCAGCTGCGTGTCGCCCTCGGTGAAGAGGGCGCGAATAAACTCCTCCTCCACGTTCATGTACTGGTAGAAGAGCTCGGCCAAGAGCTTCTGGTCCAGATCGCCCCGCACACGCATAAGCGAGAACTCAAAAAAACCCGCCATCGGCGGCGGCAGCACAAAGTGGGTCGCGCCCATTTGCTCAAAATCCACCAGCAGCGCCCGGTCGGCGAGGTTGTCCAGTATCGCGCGGGCTTCACCCTCGGCGAGCCCCCACACCTGGGCGGCGCGCTTGGCGGTGAAGGGTTTAACAGGCAGAAGCGACACCAGCTCGGCGTCGCGTTCGCTAAAGAGGAGGCTGAGGATTTTGTGGAGCGTCGCAGAGGGGGTGACCCCCTGGGGAAAGCGGTTGATCCGCTCGGTCAGGCGAAGATAAGCCGACTGCGAAAGGCGGTGTGCCATCCAAGAACTCCTCCGTCAAGAGAATGAACCCGATAACTTCTAGCTCTCTACACCACTCTTAATAGCAGGAATCCCCGTATTGTCGAGGGTCTTTAGAAGGCCCTCGACCCTCTTCAGGTCGGCGGGGCGGTTGACATTTATAAAGGAGATGAGTTCCGGGTCGACGCGGCGTATCTCGTCCTCGTAAACACGGCAGGCGTCGGTGGCCTCCAGAAGGTCCAGGATGCGCAGGTTGCCCTCCTCGATCTGGCCCTTTACGGTGTCGAAGAACCCGGCGCGGTAGAGCGCGCAGAGCGGCTCGGGGCCCATTTCGGTGACGGGCATGACGACATTGCACCCGGCGCGGCGCGCAACAAGCAGCTCCAGCACCTTGGGGTTTATCAGCGGCATATCGCACCCCACGCAGAGCACCCAGGCGTCGGGGCCGTTCTTTTTTAACGCATACTCCAGCGCCGTGGCTATCCCGCCCAGCGATGATTTGCCGGGAAAGAGATCGCCCACGGCGGCTACACCCAGGTGTTCCAGAGGGTTGACGTGGCCCACGCACACCACCTCGCGCGCAAACGGCCCCACACTCTCAAGCACCCGCTCGCTCATGGATACGCCGCCCACCGGCAGGTCGGCTTTTCGCCCACCCATCCTCTTGGCCGCGCCTCCGGTGAGGATCGCCGCCAGTTCAACCATATCGCTCATCTGTTTCCGTTCAGACACCCGGCAATACGTCCGGTTATTCGTATTAAAGGTTATTTGTTCTTGAGGTCGATCCCCTCAAGGGTGTCGGTGGCGAAGGTGCGAATTTTACCCGCGCCGCACATCATCGACATCGCCACCGTCTCTCTGATCTCGGCGGTGGTTGCTCCCTCCTCTTTCGCGACCGCGAAGTGGTGCTCGGTTCAGTGGGTGCAACCGGCAACCAGCGACGCCGAGAGCGCCACCAGCTCGCGCACCTTGGGGTCGAGGACTTCTTCATATTCAAAGCGCATAAACTGTTTTTTACCCATCGGGTTTCTCTCCTATACCGTCATACCGTCAAAAGCAAAGACCAACCCCTCTGCCACCGCCGCAAACTCGTCGTCGGCCACCGTGCGCGGGTCCAGCACCAGGCCGTCTTCGCGAACGCGGGCTATCACCGGCGGCGTGAAGTGCCTCAGACGCTCGGCGACTCTGTTCATACCACCAGAGGCGGCCCTTAGCTCCACCACCCGGCTTGGAAACTCGATGAGCGGAAGCGTGCCGCCGCCCGCCTGCGAGACCTCGTCAACCACCTCGACGCTCACCCCGGCAGCAGCACCTCGGCCTACATCCGACTCAAGGGCGGCCCTTATCGCTCCTGCCAGTTTTTCAGCCCTCGCGTCCAGGGTCTCAAGGGGCTGGGAGAGCATCCTCAGGGTGGGGATTTCTTCGAGCGCCCGGCGCGGGTCGCGGTAGAGCAGCAGCACCGCTTCAAGTGCCGCGAAGGTCACCTTGTCCGGCCTAAGGGCGCGCATAAGGGGATGGCTCGCGCACTTTTGCACCGCCTCGCGCTTGCCCACTATTATCCCCGCCTGCGGGCCGCCGAGGAGCTTGTCGCCTGAAAAAGTCACCAGATCGGCACCGCTGGCTACCGAGGCGCGCACGTTGGGCTCGCCCCCCTCCTCCAGCCGCTCCAGCCCCGCCAGGGGGATGAGGTAGCCGCTACCCAAATCTTCGAGCACCGGGACTCCGTAGTCCCTGCCCACCACCACCAGCTCTTCAAGGCCAACCCCCTCGGTGAACCCCATGACGCGGTAGTTGGAGGTGTGTACCTTCATCAACGCGGCGGTGTCGGGGCCCACAGCCGAGGCGTAGTCGGCGGTGCGCGTCTTGTTGGTAGAGCCGACTTCCCGGAGGATCGCCCCCGACTGACCCATGACGTCGGGGATGCGAAAAGAGCCGCCAATTTCCACCAGCTCGCCCCGGCTGACCACCACTTCGCGCCCGGCGGCCAGCGCCGCCAGGGTAAGCAGCACCGCAGCGGCGTTGTTGTTGACCACCAGCGCCGCCTCGGCCCCCGTCAGTTCACAGATAAGAGGTGCCACGGCGTCGTGGCGATATCCCCTGACGCCAGCGGACAGATCGAACTCGAGGTTGCAGTAGCCGGAGGCGCGCGCCATCGCCTCAAGGGTTACCTTGGGCAGCGGAGAACGCCCGAGGTTGGTGTGAAGCACCACCCCCGTGGCGTTAATCACCGGCATGAGGCCGGGAAGGGCTCTCTTTCGAGCCAGAGCCAGCACCTCGCCGACGACGGCTTCCAGATCGGCAAGATCGCTATCGAGCGCCTCGCCTGCAAGCACACGCGCGCGTATCGCCTCCAGCACCTCGCGCGCCACCTCTGCAAGCAGCTCGCGCGGCAGCTGCGCGCCGCCAAGGGCGGCCACCACATCGGGGTGTTGCAGCACCCGCTCCACGGCGGGCAGCTTGCGCAGGATCTCGTTAGCTGTCGTCACCTGAGTCGTCCTCTTCGGGCAGGATGTCGTCTTTTTTAACCGGGTCGCCAAAGCGGGGCTCGGTGCCCGCCATGAGCCGCCGTATATTCTCTTTATGTTTATAGACCGCCAGCGCCGCCACGCAAGTAGCCAGCGCCACAGTGGGGCGTCCGGCCTCTAAAAGCCCGGCCATCACCGGCAGCGTAAGCGACGAGACCATGCTGGCCAGCGCCACAAGCTGGGTGCGCCAGAAGACGAGCGCAAAAAAAACGAGCGCCCCAACCAGCCCCAACGGCATCACGGCGAGAAAGACTCCCGCGCCGGTGGCGATGCCCTTGCCGCCCTTGAAACCCAGATAGAGCGGAAAGACATGCCCGATGAAAGCCGCGAGCCCCACCGCCGGGGCTCCCCACTGGGGCTCAAGCGCCACCACCGCCAGAAACGTCGGCACAAACCCCTTCAGCACATCGAAGCCCAGGGTAATCAGTCCCGCCTTTTTGCCCAGCGCGCGGCTCACGTTGGTGGCGCCGATGTTGCCCGACCCCACGCTGCGCGGATCGCGTCCGCCAAAGACCTTCGCCACGAGCACCCCGCTGGGGACCGAGCCTATCAGATAAGAAACAATAATCCAGACGATCAATTCCATTCAATACTCCCTCCAGCGCCGCACACTACCACAGCGCCGAAGGCCCCGACAAGGCCGGGCGCTGTCTCGCCT
>CAXMSR010000111.1:0-5772 GCA_964195725.1 uncultured Kiloniellaceae bacterium
GGGGCCGGGGTTTCGGCAATCGTTCGCCACCGGCGACGAGGGGCAGTTCTATCTGGGAGAAGTCTTGGAGGGGCGCTACTACGCCGTCGCCCGAAAACGCGCCACCGGCGCTGCGGGCCCGGTGCGTGAGGGCGACCTCTACGGCGAGGCCACCGCAGTGCCGCTGCTGGTGCGCTCGGGGATGGAAGGCTCCATCGACATACACGTAGTGAAAAAAGAGAAGGCCCAGCCGCTCGACGCCACGGCCACCGCCATCACGGGGAGGATACTAGACTCCGTGGGGAGCCCCGTCGCCGGGGTCTACGTCTTTGCCTACCGCGACCGGACCATCGGCCACAAGATGCCCGACTTTCTCACGCCGACTACCGGAGCTGACGGAAAATTTACCCTGCCCCTTGGCGAAGGGGGGCTCTTCTACGTTGGCGCGCGGGAGTTTTTCGGGGGCTCGCCCCGGCCAGGGGAACGCTTTGGCCTCTTCGAGGGCTCAGCCGACCATGGCATAAGGGTGAAGGAGGGCGAAAAAGTGAGCGATATCGTCATCCGGGTAAACGAGGTGTTGCCGCAATGAAGCGCGCAGTCAGTGTGACGGGCCTTGTGCTTTTGCTAACCGTTATCGCGGCAGGGCTGGTGGCTGGCGGCTGCGCTACGGGCTTAACAACGGGCGTCAAGCGGGACCTGCACGACATGCCGGTGACGGTGATCGAGGGCGAGACGACCTGGAGCGGGCGGGTTGTAATCGACCGGATAATCATAGTGCGGCGCGGCGGGCACTTGAAGATCGAGCCGGGGACGAAGGTTCTCTTCAAGCGCATAGACTGGGACGGCGACGGGGTGGGCGACGCCGAGATAACGGTAGAGGGGCGCTTGACGGCGGTGGGGCGCGCAGATGCGCCGATACTGCTGGCCTCGGCGCAAGAGAGCCCCGCCCCCGCCGACTGGAAATATCTGCACGTAAACTTCGCCGAGGGGGCTACGCTGGCGTATGTGCGCGTCAGCCAGGCGTTTAGCGGGCTACAGGTACACTACAGCCCCGCCAGCGTTGAGAACTCGGAGTTTACCGACAACATTGATGGAGTGCGTTTTTCCACCGCCAGGTTGACGGTGACCGGTTCGCTGATGACGCACAACAGACACGGGGTGCGCTTCGAGGAGCGCGGCCACCCCGCCACCCTCAGGGGTAACGAGATTTCGCACAACGATGTAGGAATATTCGCCGTGACCCAATGCTTCGGAAAATCGGAGATAACAGGTAACAACCTGCGCGGCAACCGCACGGCGGTGAAGATGGGGTTTGAGCAGACAACCGACGTCGCCCTCCCCGGCAACTACTGGGGGGCGCCCGGGACGGAGGGCGTGGAAGGCGCTGTTTTTTTTGACGGCGAGTACGACCCCGAGCTGGGGCGCGTGTTGACCGACCCGGTGCTGGACGCGCCGGTGGAGTTTATGCGCCCCTTTGCGCTGCCGGACGACCCCGACTGGGCCAGGGTTTCAGCGCGGGGGGCCAAGTGATGAGGATGAAGACGAGGACGACGATGGGCAAGTACGACAAACATACCGACCGGGAGCGCAGAGCGTTTCTCAAAAAGCTCTCGGCGGCGGGGTTCGCCGTGGGGCTGGGAGGGGCGCTGCCACTCTTTGACGCCACCGCCACCGCTGCGCCTTCGCCTAAACCGCTGGCGGCGGTAAAAGGCAGCGGTACAGGCGGCACAGTCAGTGATCCGGCGAAGCTGGCGCGCGAGGCGGTGGACAAGCTCGGCTCGATGTCCGCCTTCGTCAAGCCCGGCTTCAACGTCGTCATAAAGCCCAACATCGGCTGGGACCGCACCCCGGAAGAGGGGGCCAACACCCACCCGGCGGTGGTGGCGGCGCTGGCGCAGATGGCGCTGGAAGCAGGGGCGGCCAGGGTGCAGATCTTTGACCGTACCTGCAACGACTCGCGCCGCTGCTACAAGCGAAGCGGCGTCGAAGACGCCATAATAGCGCTGGCGCGAGAGCTCGACGACGACCGCGTCGTCCTCTCCTTCGTTGACGACATCCGCTTTGAGACGGTGGAGATAAAGGGAGGGAAATTCCTTACCCGCTGGCCGCTCTACCGCCCGGCGCTGGTCGCCGACGCGCTCATTAACGTGCCGGTGCTAAAGCACCACGGGCTGACCGGCATAACGGTCGGCATGAAGAACATGATGGGCATCATGGGCGGCAACCGGGGGCGCATCCACCGCGACATCGACGAGAGCCTCGTCGATATCAACATGGCGGTGCGCTCCACACTTACCGTGGTGGACGCCACCCGCGTGCTGACCAGCGGCGGCCCCCAGGGGGGCGGGACCAAAAACGTGCGGATCGAAAACCGCCTGGCGGCCTGTGAAGACGTGGTGACCGCCGACGCCTGGGGCGCTACCATCTTCGGGGTCGACCCGATGAAGGTCGGGCACATCCGGCGCGCCCACGAGCGCGGCCTGGGCATCGCGGATCTCGACAGGGTGCAGATACTGTGAGCCGACGCGGCGCAGAGCCGAGCCTTTGGCAGAGCTTCAAAGCCCGAATCTCTCTGCGGGCGCTGACCCAGTGGGCGGCGCTTATCGGTTTTATGCTGCTCTACGCGCGCACCGCCTATCGCGGCGCCGACGAGATCACCTGGCCGGTACACCTCGTCTTTCGCCTCGACCCGCTGGCGATGTTGACCGAGCTGATGGCCCAGTCCGGGGTGAGCGACGCCGGTGGTTTTCTTCTGCGCTGGCTTGGCGCGTTTGCGCTCTTGGGGCTAACGCTGGGGCTGGGACGTTTTTTCTGCGGGTGGCTCTGCCCCCTGGGTACGCTGCTCGAATACACGGGCCCGACCATAAGGCGGCTGGGCAAGAGGGCGCCGCCCTTTAGCCGCCCGACCACGCTGCTGCCGGTGTCGCTTCTGACGGCGCTTCTGACGGCGACGGCGCTGGGGACGGCGCTGCTGGGCTTTTTCGACCCCCTCTCCATTCTTCTGCGCTCACTCACCGTCGCCATCTTCCCCGCCTTCGACTATGGGGTGAAGGAGACCTTCGCGGCGATTTTCGGCCTGAACAGCGCCGCCGTAAACTCTTTTGCCGACCCTGTGTACAGCTGGCTCTCCGAGTGGCTTTTGGCCTTCGGACGCCCGCTCTTTCTCGTCTCGGGGGTAACCGCCGCGCTCTTTGGGGCGCTCTTTGCCCTTGAGCTTCTGGCCCCCCGCTTCTGGTGCGCGCATCTGTGTCCGCTGGGCGCGCTTCTGGGTATCGCCGCCAAGGTGGGCTTGACCAGACGCGCGCGCGCAAGCGAGTGCGGCAAGTGCAGCATCTGCGTCTCCAACTGCCCAACGTCAGCGGTGGGCGAAGGTGCTGGCAATACGCAAGCCGAGCCGCTCCTCTGCATCCAGTGCAACACCTGCGCGCGCGACTGCCCCCAGGGGGCGATGGGGATTGTCGCCGGGGCCGCTTCTTATAAGCAAGCGGCTCCGGCTGCGCCTGCGCGGCGCGCGGTGGTGGGCTCCATGGTGGCGGGGGTGGCGCTCGCCGCCTTCGGTGGGGCCAGGGCGGGCGAGAAGAGGCGCGAGTGGGGGTTTCTGCGTCCGCCGGGCAGTGTCGGCGATGAGGAGTTCAACCGCCGCTGCATACGCTGCGGCGCCTGCATGAGGGTGTGCCCGTCCACCGCACTCCATCCGAGCTTTGCCGAAGCCGGTCTTGGGGGCATCTGGACGCCCCGGCTGGTGCCGCGCGTGGGCTACTGCGAGTACCACTGCCGTCTCTGCGGGCAGGTGTGTCCCACCGGGGCTATCCAGGCGCTTTCAGAGGGCGAGAAGGAAAAATGGGTCATCGGCATTGCGGTGCTCGACAAGAACCACTGCCTGCCCTACCGCAGCGCGACCGGGTGCATCGTCTGCGAAGAGCACTGCCCGACCAGCCCCAAGGCGATCCTCTTCGAGGAGCGCGAGGGTATTGACGCCCAGGGGCGCACGGTGCTGTTGAAGTTCCCAAAGGTGGTGGAGGAGCGCTGCATAGGCTGCGGCATCTGCGAGACCAAGTGCCCGCTGGAGGGCCGCTCGGCGATAGTTGTGGGGCGCGAAGCGCCCGCGTCGGAAGACGGTGTGCTCGGCTACTGAACCGGGCTCTTTAGTGTCGGTGCCATTACGGGGGCATCACTTCGGGGGCGCTACTGCGAAGGTGCGCTGTCCGTGGCGGGGGGCTGCGTTTTTTCGGGGGGTTTGAACCCTTCCGGCCCGGCGTCCCCGACCGGCGCGTTTAACCAATCGGCATAGCTGATCCTGTCCAGCGCGTATTCTCCCTCGTACCCCTTGTAGCTGACCTTGGGGGTGTCGAAGCTGTCTTTAAACCCCGCTATCCCGGCGTTTTGGCCCTTCTCGACCATCTCGGCGGTGGTGGCCTCGCCCCACCAGTTGGAGCGCGCGCCCACTTCGCCCGAGGTGGCGACTTTGGTCTCCAGCTTTTCCGGAACCGCGCGCCCCATCTTTACGAGCTCCTGATTTCTCGCCTGACGCCCCCTTGGGGTTTTACTCGCGACGCGGCTCTCCCAGTCGGCGCTCATCATGTTGCCCAGCTCCAGATGCAGTGCGTTGTCCTCGAAGTTGTTGTTTCGGATCACGGCGTAGGAGGAGGCCTGTAGATATATCCCCACTTTGTTTCTAAATATCTGGTTTTTCTCGATGAGGGGTTTGCAGAGCTGAACGCAGGAGATTGCGGTTTCGCACCCTTCTATCCGGTTATGGGCAAGCAGCGGGCTCGACCCCTGAAAGCAGCGGATGCCCTCTTTTGCCCCGTTGATTTCATTGGCGAGAACCTTCGGCGAGGCGAACTGGTTGCACAGAATACCTATGCCGCCGCCGCTTATCCGGTTATTCCAGATCACGAGGTTCCCGCTCGACTGGAGCACCGCTATTGCGATCTCGCAATTTTTAAAAGAGTTCTCTTTGATGCCGGAGCCGTCGTTCATCCCCCTCACGCCCCGCTTGCACCTGTCGAACTCGCAAACCTTGACCCGCACCAGCCCACGCTGGCCGTTGATCACGCCGAAGTCGCCGAACTGCGAGAAGGTGGAGTCGAAGACCTCGACTGCGGCCCCGGTGGAGACGTTGACGCCGCCCTGCGCCAGCTGCGCGAAGGTGGATTCGCTGACGAGCGAAGTGCCCCCGGTCGTGAATTTCAACCCGCCCAGCCCCTTTTCAAAGACCGTGTTGCGTACGTTAAGCGAGGTGCCGACGATCTCGCTCCACCCGGCACCCACAAACCGCGCGTGGCCGATGCGGCCGAGTTTGGCGTTGACGATGCGCAGCCCCGGCCACAAGGCTTTTGGCGAATCCTGGGCTGTCGGCTCCTCTTCGGGGCCAAGCCACACCGGGCGCTCTTTAGAGCCGTCTATCTCCAACTCTCCGTTCACATCGAGGCGCGCCGTGGGCGAAAAACGCACACGCGCTCCGGCTTCTATGAGGAGCTTGATCCCAACGGGCACGATCACCGTCTTCGTGACGAGGACGTCGCCGCTCCAGATGGCATCCGACTCCAGCAGACCGCTAACCTCTATGCCTGAAGGGGCCGCGACGCTTTGAGCCGCTCTTTCGCCCGGAGCGGCGAAAGCGGTCTGGCACACAAACGCCACCGTCGCCAGGGCAAGTAATGGTTTCAAGATCCGTTTGAACATCTGCTGCGCTCCTGTGATAGTCGGCAAGAGTGATTAAAGTGCCTCCAGCGCCTCGGCCACCTGTTTGATTACCCAATCCGGAGTCGAAGCTCCAGCGACGATAGC
>CAXMSR010000112.1:0-5722 GCA_964195725.1 uncultured Kiloniellaceae bacterium
CGAAAATTTGACTCCGGCGAACGTATACCATGGAAGAGGTGCTGAAATACTGACGATGCGGCAGGTCGTAAAAAAGCAAACGATTCGGCGCCGAAGACGTGAGGATATGGGGCTAAAGCCCTTAAACGAGAAGCTGCTTAAACCCCCAATGCTCAGGGAAAGTGTCTCTTAGTTTTTGTGCTGAAAAGCCCCATTTACTCTGACGACGTACAATCTAGCATTATCAGCTAGTTAAAAGAAAAGCGGGGCCACACATGTGGTCCCGCTTTTTCTTTTATCGTGCCCGAAAGGCACCTTAGCTGCGTGGCGTCAGCGCCATGAACGCGTCCGTATCAGCTACCTGGTGTCGGAGTGGCAAGCGCCCTGCTGCTACTCTCCCTTGCTGGTGCTGTAAGCCTCCATGAAGGCTGGAAAACCGCAGCTTGGGACTAGCAGCAAGAGTGCGTGGCTGATCTGTTCGTCTGTGACGCCCGCCGCCTGCGCCTTCGCCAAGTGCGTCTCAAGGGCTCGCGTATGGCCGGTGGCCGCGCTGATTGCGATCTTTATCAGCCAGCGGGTTTTCTCATCCAGTGGCCCCGACTCCATGTGTATCTCGCGGCCCAGTTGCATGTGTTTTTCGTAAACCTTTGGGAACTCATTTTTCAGCTGCGAAAAAATGGGATGTAGATCCTTCATCTTCTCATCTCCAATCGTGTCGCCCACCGTGCACTCAATAAGTTTAACCCGAAATCATGTTGCAACCACTTCATCCTCTCCGCCTGACGCTCCAGCTGTCCCGGCCTGTTTTATACAGCCTTTGCAGCAGCTATCGATTGGGTCGGGATGAACCTCCGTATTTTTGACCGTAGCAGAAAAACCGCGCTTTTCCAAGTCGGCGACTGCCTGGCCCGACCTGGAAAACCGGAAAACCGGACAACCCAAACCTGTCCAAGGGAGCCAAGGCATTGGGAGAGAGAGGGCTGGCTATCTAATCAGAGCGCTTTTTCCCGCCGTATCTTAATCATCTCAGCCAGGATGGAGACGGCTATCTCACCCGGTGTCTGCGCCCCGATGGACAGACCCACCGGGGTGTGAAAATCCTGGAGCCTCTCCTCGGAGATTTTGGACTCCTTCAGGTGGTCGATTATGATCTTCCCTTTTCTGCGGCTGCCGATCATGCCCACATACCCTGCGTCGCTCCTGAGCGACGCGAGCGCGCAGATGATGTCGGTGCGGTGACCTCGCGTGACTATCACTATGAAGGTGTGGCTATCGGCATATAGTTCGGCCAGATAGCTGTCAAAGGGGGCGCAGATGACTTCATGCGCCTCGGGGTGAAGGTCACGGGAAGCGAATTCACCCCTTTCATCGACGATGCTAACGTAGAAACCTGCGCTGGAGGCCGCCTCCCCAAGGGCTCTACCAACATGGCCGCCACCAAGGACGATCAGGGGCAACAGTTCTCTGCCCATCGGCTCAAAAGCTGCGCCGCCATCCTCGTCTTTTTTAACAGTGGTCCTGCCGGTGGAGGTTGCATCCTCCAGCAGCTTCGCTAAAGGCCCCTCCAGCGAAGCGGGCTTCGCGCCATCTAAAAACTCCAGCCGGGCTCTGTCCGAGCCGCTGTCCCAGCGGGTGAGCAATATCCCCTCCAGGAGACCGTTGCTTACATCTGCCAGTTTTCGGGCGACTTCCACTTCCTCCGCTCCCCAGGGCGTGACCATAATCGCCAGCGAGCCCCCGCAGATCATCTCGCTTCCGGCCAGGTCCTTGCTGTCGAGATCCATCTCAAGGTAGCGCAGCCGCCCATCGCGCAGACTTTCCACACCGGCTTTTTGAGTCAGCGCTTCCATGAGGCCTCCGCCTATGGTGCCGATAACAGAGCCATCGGCCCTTACAGCGCAGCGCGCCCCCCGGTCTCGGGGTGACGAACCTCTCTGCATGGTTATCGAGGCCATTGCCACCTTTTCGCCGGAGGACAATATCTCTGCTATTTCAGTGTAAAATGAGCTCATCTTTTCCATATCTCCTCTATGGGTTTTTCATCCAACAAATGTCCGACAACTACTCGTTCCCAGGGGGTTTGAGGACCAAGGAGCTGTAGAGCGATCTTTTGCGCGGCGCGCCTCTGCGCCGACGTGTCCGCCTGGTTCAGCAGTACCGCCATATTGGCGCCGGGGGGGCAGCCCTTGCGTAAACCTCCCGCGCTACTTAGAAGATTGACAAGCGCCTCGGCAGTTATGGGGTCGCCCTCCTCTAGCCCCGTCGCCGCAGCCACAAGCTCCGGGCGAAAGGCGATGTCTTCACTGAGCGCCTCGCCGAGGCATGAAAGACCGACTACCGCGATAAAGAGGGTTGTCGCCCCGGGGACTACCGGCTCCGACGTTGCAGGAGCTTTCAGTGGTTTTCGCCGCGCCCCGTCGGCCTCCACGATCAAGTGGTCGAAAACAGCGCCGTCAAACAGAGCGTCGCAGTCGTCCGATGAGATGCCCTCCACTTTATTTTTGGGGAGCAACCCACCACCTAAAACCGGTGGCCTGCCCGTGATGTCGCCTACCGCGCCCACAAGCGCGTCGAAGTCTTGGCCGCAGACTAGCTGCACCGGATCATCGGGGCCGGGTGCGAATATCTTGGTGGTGGTCGCCGCCGCCACTCGCGAGGCGTTTTTGGCGAGCTCGCTCACCAGCGAATACATCAGGGTCGTTTTGCCCCCGCCGCCGACGATGGCGACAAGTTCACGCTCGCCAATTCCGAAAGCCTCGGCAAGGCTCTGGCTGACCAGTCTCTCCAGTTCTTTAGCCATCGGGGGCCTCGTTGGGGCTGTTGACTGTCGAGACGATGGCCCACAGCACGTTTGTGCCGAGCCCGCGCGCCTTCTCGGAGATCGTTCGACAGTAATCGACCTCTCCGCGTGGGTCGACGTCGGCGATCTTTAACCCCTCGCGAACCCTCGCGCCGTCACGCATGAGCCCACGCAGCACGCCTTTGAGGGGCGAGGCTATTGTCGCGTCGCCAAGGACGGCTATTGGTTCGCCAGCCTCTACCAGGTCGCCGATGCTCTTTAGCGACTTCAATGTTCCCCGGCAGGGGGCGTAGACTACCCGCTCGTGGCTAAACCCGGCTATCATCCCCGGAACACCGGTGTTCGGCGCCGCCGCGCCTTGGCGAATAAGTCTGCCAAGATCGTGGCCGCGATTGGTCTCGACGACAATATCAGCGTCTTCCGGCGCTAAGAAGCCGGAGCCAAGGGCGATGACAAGGGGGGCCAGCTCACTTTTAAGCCCCATGCTTCTCTTCGCCAGCGTGGCGTCGATGAGCACATCGGGCTTCCAGCCGCCAAGTGAGCGCAGCTCGGGGTCGACGATAACGGGGACCTCGCCCCGGTCGATCACTGCGTCAAAGTCTTCCCATTTTTCGACTTCTTTGGCAGTAACGCCTTCTACCATGCAGGAGCCCTCCCATACGCATTCGCAAAAGCTCACCGATCTTCGGATCGCCAGGGGCGCGTCCACCTCGGTCATGGCGACCTTAAGCCCGCTTGTGCGCAACACATGCGCCACCCCCGAGGCCATCTCGCCCGCGCCGCGTATGAGAACTTTCAAATCCCTTAGATTGCCCATCGTCACTGTCCATCCTGTAAGAATTCCAGGGCTTGTTCCGGGGTGTCGATATCAACGACCACCCCCTGATCGTCCACCTCCACTTCTAGGATATCCTCGGAGTGTGCCTTAAGTATCGATTTCGCGCCACGGTCGCCTTCGAGCGAGAGAAGCTCTTCTCTGTACTTCGCCAGATCGAAGATGACGGGGTGGCCGCGCCTGCCCTTGTAGAGGGGCAGGGCGATGCCTTTTGACGACAGCGAAAACCTCCGGCAGAGCAATTTTACCGTGTCGGCCTCTATGAGCGGCATGTCGCCAAGGACGACGGCGAGGCCCCCGTCCCGCTCGCCAAGCTTCGAGACCCCCGCAGCTATAGATGTAGACATCCCCTCGTCGCGCCTGTGGTTTTCAACTATCAGCGCATTGAGGCCCTTAAACGCTCCTCGCAGGGTCGGGCTCTGCGGGGGGATCACCACCACCAGTGGATCGACTCCGGCGGTCAAGAGCGTTTTGGCCGAGCGGCGGGCAATCGGCTCTCCACCGGAGGTGAGGAGCAGTTTCGATTGCTCTCCCATCCGGGTCGATCTGCCTGCCGCCAACAGAATTGCTGCCATAGTAGCCATCTGTTTTACTCCACCATTACTCGACGCTTGGTCCAACTACTCAGGGGGAAGAAGGCAAAAGCTGTGCGGGCGGATGTAGAGCCCTACTTTGCCGCCTTCTTCCATGGGGAACTCTCTTGCCGCCCTGATGCTCAGCCAGCTGTCAAGCTCTAGCCGCCCGAGGCGTAGGTGAACGAGGCGATAGTGGCCCATATCGACCAGCCCCGTAATCTCCCCATGGGAAAAATTAGGTTTGCCCGCGTGCTCGCTCTCCCGGTTCGGCCGGACGAGAATTATCTCCTCCGGCCTTATGCCGAGGAGCACCTTGCTACCCTCGGGGTAGCGTTTATCGTTATCGACCAAAAAGGTGGTCTCGCCCAGATCCACCTCTCGCAGGCCCTCTTCATTTAAGGGGCCTACGTCGCCGTCGAAGAGGTTGTGGAGCATCAGAAAGGAAGCAACCCTCGAATTTAGCGGCCTGTTGTAGAGCTCGCCCGGCAAGCCCTGCTGTTCAATCTTGCCGTCAATGAGGATCGCCATGTGGTCGGCCATCATGAACGCTTCCTCGGGGTCGTGGGTCACCTGCACCAAAGTCAGGCCGAGCTTTTTCTGCAAGCTTCTGAATTCAATCTGCAGTCGCCGCCGAAGCGAGGCGTCCAGAGCTGAAAAGGGCTCATCCATGAAGAGCACGCTCGGCTCGGTTATCAGGGCTCGTGCCAGCGCGACCCTTTGACGCTCTCCGCCCGAAAGGGTCTCGATGCCCTTTCTGTCGATGACCGAGCCCAGATCCATCAGCTCGACCCAGTAGCCCAGGCGCTTAAGGCGGTGGTGATCGATCTTCCCTCGGAGGCCGAAGAGGATGTTCTCACGAATCGACAGATGAGGGAAGATCGCGAGGTCTTGGGGAACGTAACCGACTCCGCGACGCTCCGGCCTTTGGTGGGTTACATCCCGGCCATCGAGAAAAATCCTTCCCTTTTCAGGGGGGCGAATTCCCAAAATAGCCTCCAGCAGGAGTGTTTTACCCGCTCCGGAGGGCCCGAGTACGAAAAAACTCTCACCGGGCGCCACCCGCAGGGAGATATCTTCCAAAGCGAACCCGCCAAAATCCACCGTGAGGGCGTCGACCCTTATCATCTGTCCCTCGCGATCAGGCGTATCGCCACCAGCACCGCCAGGCTGACAAGGGAGAGGATCGCAATCAGCGCCACTGCGCCCTTGAGGTCTACGGATGCCATCCTCAGATAGATCGCGACTGGGATCGTCTCAGTCTCACCCGCGACAGCCCCTGCCAACATTACCGTTGCGCCAAACTCGCCGATCGATCTGGCCCACGAGAGGATAAATGCAGCCAGCAGCCCCGGCTTGGCCATTGGAAGAGTCACCCTGTAGAGTGTCTGAAAGGGGGTACACCCCAGAAAGCGGGAGACCTGTTCGTACCTTACGTCGATCTTCTGGAAGGTCGCCTTGAGAATCCTGATGGAGAGTGCCAGCGAGATGGTGAACTGTGCCAGAACGATGCCGGGGGTCTCGAAGATGAAAGCG
>CAXMSR010000113.1:0-5697 GCA_964195725.1 uncultured Kiloniellaceae bacterium
TCTACAGGGCCGCATAGAAGGGTCTCTCCGCTTTGCGGGTACCGATGAAGAGATGGCTTACGCCTACTTTTCATTTCTTCTTGGGGCCCAAATAACCGCACGAGCCTTTGGCGGGATTGAATCGTTCAAGGCGGCAACCGAAGCCATGATATGTGGTTGGGAGAGGTAGCAGTTGGCCTCTACCACCTGCCAACTAGTTGACAGGGATGCCATATCCGCAGGAAAGATAGAAAATGACAAACCCCGAAATTTATAAAGGCTTTGAGCTCGGCCCCATTCGCCCGCCGAGTGAGGCTGGCAGTCTGATGCTCAGGGTCACCCGTAACTGCCCTTGGAACAAATGCAAATTTTGCGGGCTGTACAAGGGCGAGAAATTCGGCATACGCCCCGTAAACCATGTCTTTGAGGATATCGACGCCATTGCCGAATGCATCGACGGGTTTAAAAGTGGCCCTTCTGCGGCAGGTTCCGCCAATTTTTCGCCGATGGTCTACCAGACGGCTCAAAATTGGTATCAGGGTGGAATGAGGTCGATTTTTCTCCAGGACGCCAACACCCTGATCGTTAGGCCCGACGATCTCGTTAAGATTCTCAATCATATTCGACAGGCTTTTCCTCAGGTCGAGCGTGTCACCTCCTATGCGCGATCAAAAACTGTCGCAAAAATCAGCGACGAAGATATGAAACGGCTGGCCGAGGCGGGTTTGAACCGAATCCATATAGGCATGGAGTCCGCTTCAGATGAGGTGCTGAGCTTTATTAACAAAGGTGTGGACAAAAAAACTCATATCCTCGCCGGGCAGAAGGTCAGGCGCGCGGGTATCGAGCTGTCAGAGTACTTCATGCCGGGGCTGGGCGGACGCAAGTTGTCGCAGGCAAACGCCCGCGAGACCGCAGACGCCCTCAACCAGATAAATCCCGATTTCATCCGCCTGCGAACCCTTGGTATGCCGGAGAACACCGAACTTTATAGCGACTACATATCAGGCGAATTTGACCCCATGAACGATATTGAGGTTGCCCGTGAGCTTCTCATGTTTCTTCAGGAACTCGATGGAATTTTCAGCGTCGTCAAGAGCGATCACATCCTCAACCTATTTCAAGAGGTAGAGGGGCGCTTGCCCGAGGACAAAGAGAAGATGATCGCTCCAATCTTACGCTTCCTGGAGATGCAGACCGATGAGCAGGTGCTATACATAGTTGGCAGGCGCACCGGCATTTTCACAATGCTTGACGACTTGAAAGACCCTTACCAACGAAGCCATGCCGAGCGGGCGGTGAAAAATTACAACATTACGGCTGAGAATGTTGAAGCTTTCTCAGCCGAGATGCTGAAACGGTTTATCTAGAGAGAGGTGTTTGAGATGAGCGAGCAATTAGAATCATTCGATCCCGCAAATGGCGAGCTGGTTGGCAAGGTTGATGTGACTCCGACCGAGCAGATCGGTGATGTGGTAGCTGCGGCCCGCACTGCTTCGAGCGGCTGGAAAGCCATGGGCATCGAGCAAAGGGTACAGCTGTTAGAGACCGCCTACGCAAAGATGCAGCCGCGCATGGACGAGTTGAGCAGACTCCTCAGCCGGGAGATGGGCAAAGACATCGGGCGAGCAGGAGGCGAAGTGAACTGGGTCGCATACGGCGGCCCACAGATGGCTCATTCAGCCTTGAAGGCGCTCCAAAATAGAGATCTCGGCCCCGGTACCCGGATCCAATACCTCCCTTTGGGCGTTGTGGCTGTGATATCGCCCTGGAACTACCCGCTGGCTATGGCAAACAATCTGATCGTACCAGCCTTGGTAGCAGGCAACACGGTGGTCTTCAAACCCTCCGAAAAGACTCCGCTGATCGCCCAGACCTTCGTGGATATTCTAAACGAGACCCTGCCGCACAATGTCTTGCAGATCATCCACGGCAACGGGGCACAGGGGCGAGAATTGGTGGATAGCGAAGTGAATATGATCGCCTTCACCGGGTCCCAGGCCACAGGCAAAGAGATCATGCAACGCGCCGCAGGGGGGCTGAAGCGGTTGGTGATGGAGCTTGGCGGCAACGACCCTTTGATTGTCATGGCCGATGCGAACATCGAAGCCGCTGCCCGCTACGCGGTTGCCAGCAGCTTTGAAAATGCAGGGCAGATGTGCATCTCCACCGAGCGCATCTATGTCGACGAAATAATTGCGGACAAATTTGAGAGCCTGGTGGTTGAAATTGCCTCTGGCTATAAGGTTGGCCCTTGGGACATGCAGGGCGTAAACATCGGTCCGATCATCAATGCGGCGCAGCACGAAAAGATCGTCCAGCACATACGGGATGCCGAGCAAAAGGGCGCAAGAATCCTCTTGGGCGGCGCGAAGCAGCCGGAGCGCTACATCACCCCGACCGTAATCGGCGGCATGACCCCGCAGATGCGCATGGAGAGGGAAGAAACCTTTGGCCCTGTGGTTGCAATAAGCCCTTACGCCGATGTCCAAGAGGCCATAGAGCGGGCCAATGATTCAAACTACGGACTTGGTGCAGTAGTCTTCGGAAACAGAGATGCCGAAGCCGTGGCGGATAAGCTTGAGGCGGGCATGGTAGGGGTAAACCAGGGGCCGGCCGGTGGCGGCGATGCCCCTTGGGTAGGGGCCAAGCAAAGCGGCTTCGGGTTCCACGGATCAGCGGATGGCCACAGGCAATTCGCCCAGCTTCGTGTCGTAAGCGTGAGATAACGGTCAACAGGCTTAAAGCTCTGGTTGCTCTTTCTATAAACATCCAGCGCAGCTGGAGCACTTGGGCGAGCCCCGCGCAACAATAAACGGTCGTTTTCACTCAGCCCTGCCACTTGCAGGGAAATGTGGATATCAGTATATGCTTTTCGCCTTTCAGCCCTCTACATATAGCCACGTCTTTGTTTTTCCTCGCCTACATACTTGGCGAAAAGCTCATCCCACTCCCGTGTACCGGGCGCAACATTGCGCGAGAGGGAGGAGATTTTCTTTAGCGCGATAGCGTGGACGGCTTCCAGTAGATCGACTCCGGCCTGCACACCTTTTTTGACTTCTTTGCGCATGGCGTCGGGGTTTAGCACTTTTATCTCGGCGTCTTTCTCCAGGGCCTTGCCTACCCGGTGGACGATGGCGCGGACTTTCTCTTCGCTGGGGATCATTTGAGCACCACCCCCTTCTCCTTGGCTAGCTGGTTTAGTATCTTCTGCTTCAGCTCCAGCACGTCGGCCCCTTCGGCTCGAACCTGCCCCATGTGGGCACGGATGATCTTGTCGGCTTCCGCCTCCAACTCCTCTGCGACGTTCATCTCTTGGACGATGGCGCGGCGCACGGTGCGCACCAGCTTGGCGCGATCACCTCTGACGACCCCCTCCATGAGGAGGTTCCTGGTACAGTTTTGCGCCATAACCGTTATTATCGAGTCGGGTAACATCGTTTTCTCCCTCCGAAGCTCTGTCGGGTCGAATGCCCGGTGGAGCTGAAGTTGCTGTGTCTTGTTGTCGGGGCCTGTTGCCGTTTCAATTGATCGCTTCCAGTTGTCACCCCCACAGATGCACCGGCTCGCCGGTGGCTGCATTTTGCCTGTACTGCCCGAACATGAGCGCCAGCCCTTCGCGCCGCTGATGGCGGGCTTCGAGCCGCGTGAGGGTGCGGCGCTGCCACGCCGACCCCGTCTGTCCGGTGCCCACCCGCTCGGCGATGATCGACAGGTACTGCCTTGCCTCTCGCGCGTCAACCCCTTCGCCGACCAGCGCCTGCTCGGCTTTTGACAGCAGGCACTCGACCAGCCGGGCCGCGCCGATGGGGGTGGGGGTGGCACCGGGCACTTGCGGCCATAAGAGGGTGGCCCCCAGGCCAAAGCGCGCCGCCTGGCGAAAGTTCTCGGCGGCATGCGAGAAATCGACTCTGTCGACCCAGCCGTTTACATCCTTTTCAAAGGCGAGGGCGAGGCCAAAGGCCAGCGCCGCGTTGGCGGCCATGTCGACTGGGGTGGGCCCGGCGGGGAGCGAGCGCATCTCCAGCCGTATGTGCCCCCCGTCGGTGGGATCGAACACCGGGCGGTTCCACTGCCAGACGGTGCCGCTGTGCAGGCGCAAGGCGTTTAGCGAGTCTCCGGTTTCGTCTTCCAGCAGCGGCAGCAGCGGCCTGTATTTCTCAGCGAACCGCCAGAAGAGCTCTGCCGCGCCGCCGCGCAGCCAGTCAAGACCAAAACTCACCCGCTCGGGGCGGTGAAGATCGTCCACCGTCTGGCGAAAGAGCTCGATGCGCGTCTCTTCCCAGAGGCGGCGGCCAAGGAAGGTGGGGGAGTTGCCGCATGCGGCCAAAAGCGGCGCGGCGGTTAGCTGGGCGGCGTTGTAGAGCGCGCCGAAGCGGTGGGGCTCTATGCGGATGTGGAGCTGCAAAGAGGTGTTAGCCCCCTCCAGCGCAAAGGTCTCGCTCTCAAGCTCCAGCCGGTCGACCCCCTCGATGTCGATGTGGAAGGGCTTGCCGCGCACACGCCGCAGCTCGGCTGCAAGGGCGTGGTAGCGGTTGTAGTCGGCGATGGTGGACGCTGTGAAATCCCCCTCTCGCAGTGTAGGCAATATGCCGATGGCGATCGCACATCCGCCCTGTCCGCAGCGACCTGCACCCTCGTTGATGAGGGCGGCGACTGACGAGAGCTCTTCGCGTAGCGCCTTGAAGGGCGAGCCGGCCAGCGTGATGGGGGTGAGATTGGCTTCGATGTTGTACAAGTTGAGCTCGGGGGCGAGCCTGGGGTCGTCGAGTTCGCGCAAGAGCTTGTCGGCGACGGGCAGCGGGCGGCCCTCGGCGTTGACGAGAAAGAGCTCGACCTCGGCCCCCAGGGTGGGCGGGCCGCTGCCAAAGCCCGGCTGGCCCAGCAGCTTCTCCAGGCGGGTCAACTGCACTTCGAGCCGCACCTTGAAGAGCTCGAAATCTTCCGGCTGAAAGCTGTCGGTGGGTATCTCCCGGCCCATGGTGCTCCCTCGCTCAACGCATGACAGGGTAACTTCTACCCAATGTTATCACATTACTAACTTGGCGAGCGACGGCAAGCTCGGTTAATGTGAAGCGACCGCCTAAAATACAGCGACGACGACTAACAAGGCCCGCTGGCAAAGATGACCAGCGAAACCAGACGGACGATCCCCGTCTCCAACCATAGAAAGCTAGACTGATGCATGGTGCCGTAGCAGCGGGCTCCGAGCCCACCGCCGAAGCAGCGGCGCAGATACTGCGCGCGGGCGGCAACGCCGTCGACGCCGCAGTGGCGGCGTGCTTTGCCATGAGCGCGGGGGAACCGGCGCTGACCGGGCTGGCCGGGGGCGGGTTGATGGTACACCGCGAGCCGGACGGGCGCTCGCTCCTCTGCGATTTTTTCTCCGACGCCCCCTCCTTCGATGAAGAAGCGGTCGCCAACCGAGATTTTTACGCCAAAGACCTGAGCTTTGGCCCCGTCACCCAGCGCTTCCATATCGGCGCGGGCTCGGCGGCGGTGCCGGGGGTTATTCCGGGGCTCTGCACGGCACTTGAGAACTGGGGCACCATGACGCTGGAAACCGTCGTCGCCCCCACCTGCCGGATGCTGCGCGAAGGGGCGCAGGTAGGCATGCTGCAGGAAACCGTCATGACGATTGTCGGCCCGATCATCACCCTTTGCGGAGAGGGGCGCTCGCTCTTCGCGCCGCAGGGGAGGCTTCTGGAGGCCGGGGAA
>CAXMSR010000114.1:0-5677 GCA_964195725.1 uncultured Kiloniellaceae bacterium
CTCCGAAGAGACCTGCACGCCGCCGGAGCCCTCCAGTACTTTCTTTAGCAGTCTTATGCGTTTGTTTATCAACGCCTCGCCTGCCATCGGCTCCCATTGAAGCGGCGTATGGGGCTTTGGCACGAAGGGCGCAACGCTAAGGGTCACGCGACCCCGGCCAATGGCGCGTCTGGCTGCTGCGGCCACCGCAGCCAACTCCAGCACGTCCTCGTCGCTCTCGCCGGGCAGCCCCACCATCGCCTCTATCACGTTTTCCGCCTCAAGTTTTTTGTTGATGCTCGCGCGAAGACGCCGGCTGCCCGCCTCAAGCGCCACCGTCAGGGTCTTTAACCCCCCCGCCGCGAGAAGCTCAAGCGCCTCGTCGTCGAGGAGTTCGGCTCTAAAGGAGCTGACGGTGAATTTGCCACCCGCGTCGAGGATGTGCGCCGCAATTTTTTTGAACTTCGGGTGGTCCCCAACCGCAGCGCCCACCAGCCCGACGCGGCCTACGCTCTCCAGGCCCATATCTATCAGGGGGTAGAGCCGGGTCGGCTCAATAAAGCGGGTCCTGCCCCCAAAGTGACCTATGGCGCAAAAGGCGCAGCCGTGTGGGCAGCCACGCACGATCTCTACGAGAAAAGCGCCGCCAAAGGCGTCGGTAGAGGCCGACACTCTGGTGTGGGCGGGCTCCCACCCCTTGGGCGCGCGGGCCAGCACCACCTTGTCGGGCGCGCCCTCCCAGAGGACTCTGCGCTCAACTTCACCTGGGCCATCGGGCGACAAATAGCTCACCTCGTAGGCGGCGGGCACATACCAGCCAGCGCCACCTTCGACGGCAAGAGCGCGCAGAAACTCGTCCTTGCCCCTGCCTTTTGAGGCGTGGCGAAGATGAAGTTCGTGAAAGATGTCGAGGTTGCCCTCCGCCTCGCCTATGTAGATGGCGTCGGCGATGGGGGCGAGGACTTCGGGGTTAAGGCTGGGGGCGACACCCCCCACTATTACAAGGGGTGCGTCAGGCGGGCGGTTTCGGGCCAGCACCTCGATCCCCTGGGCGACGAGGATCTCGGCTAGCGCCGGATAATCTCCTTCAAAGGGCACGCAAAAAGCCACAACATCAAGCTCTCCGAGTCTCCTGTTGCCCTCCAGGGTGCGAGCGTCACCGGAAAATAACCGCTCGCACCGCGCTTCGGGGAGCGCCGAGAATAGCCCCCACAGAGTCTGAAAGCCCAGGTTGGCCATGCCGACGCCATAGGCGTTTGGATAGACAAGCCCGTAGGTGACCCGCGCCGCTGACGGACGCGGCAGGTCTATCGATCTCTCTTCCGGGCGGCTTTTAGCCGTTGCCCTCGCTCGCGCGGGGCGCTTGGCTGCCATTCAGGTTCAGTCTGCCTGCTTTCTCAAAAAGGTCGGCGTGTCGTACTCGTCGTCAAACCCCAGATCGGACCCCGCCGCCACGCGCGTCACCCTGGTGGCCTGGAGCTCGTGCCGCTCTTTTCGTACAAACGCCGGGATGTCGCGGTCTATCTTCTTTTGCTGCTGGCGCGGCTCGGTGCGCGGCTGCATACGCACGACACCCGCGTGTTGCGGCGCGTGCTGCTGATCGTCCTGGGTGCCGCCAAAGGCGGTGGCGATGACCGTGACCTGGATGGAGTCCTTCATCTGGTCGTCGATCACCTGACCGAAGATGATGTTGGCGTCTTCGTGCGCCGCTTCCTGCACCAGCGTCGCCGCTTCGCTTACCTCGGAGAGGGTGAGGCTTGAAGAGCCGCGAATGTTGATGAGCACCCCGCGCGCGCCTTCGATGCTGACGTTGTCCAGAAGCGGGCTGGAGATCGCGTCCTGTGCCGCGAGCACCGCGCGGTTCTCGCCTTCGCGGGTGCCGCTGCCCATGAGCGCCATGCCCTTCTCGCTCATGACCGTGCGCACATCGGCGAAGTCGGCGTTGATCAGCCCCGAGTTGGTGATGAGATCGCTTATGCCGCGCACCGCGTGAACCAGGACGCTGTCAACCATGTTGAACGCCTGCACTACCGTGGCCTGAGCCCCGGCGATGGAGAGGAGCCGATCGTTGGGGATGGTGATGAGGGTGTCCACGGCGTCTTTTAGCCTGCTGATCCCCTCTTTGGCCTGGGTCATGCGACGCTTGCCCTCAAAACCGAAGGGCTTGGTCACGACACCCACGGTGAGCGCGCCGCACTCTTTGGCGATGTCGGCGACAACGGGGCTCGCCCCCGTGCCAGTGCCGCCGCCCATGCCTGCGGTGATGAAGACCATGTCGGCGCCCTTGATGGCGTCGGCTATGGCCGTCGCGTTCTCCAGGGCAGCTTGGCGCCCCACTTCGGGGTCGGCGCCTGCGCCCAACCCTCTGGTGCGGCCTTCGCCCAGCTGCAATTTCAGGTTCGCCATGCTGTGCGCCAGCGCTTGCGAGTCGGTGTTGGCCGCGATGAACTCAACCCCCTCGATACCCGAGGAGATCATCGTGTTGACCACGTTGCCGCCGCCGCCGCCGATGCCGATCACCTTGATGCGCGCGCTGAAAGTGTTTTCCGGTGCCAGTGTAAAAATAGCCATGTTGTCGCCTCTCCTTTACTCGTGCCCTGGGTTGTCGCCCACAACCCGACGGCTTTATAAACTGTAGTGTCGATATTTGTGCCGCCCTTTAAGCAGGCGGTTTTTATAATTATTTTCAGCCCTTACAGGCAGCTATCCCATCAAAAGAACTCTTGGAACCACCCTTTCATCCGGCTTGTGATGCGCGAAAAGAGGTTGGCGTCCGACTCGTGCAGGGCCTTTTTCCTCTCGCCACGGGTGCGCGCCGCGAACTGCACCAGCCCCACGCCGGTGGCGTAGGAGGGGTCTTTTAGCGAGTCGAAGAGCGACTCGATACCCAGGGGCACTCCCCGTCGCACCGGCAGCCCGAAGATCTGTTCGGCAAGCTCTACCGAGCCGTCCAAAAGGCTTGCGCCGCCGGTGAGCACGACCCCGGAGACCACCAGGTCTTCCACTGCGCGATCAATGAGGTCTTGGCGCACCAGCGCAAATATCTCTTCGGCGCGGGGCTCTACTATCTCGGAGAGGATGCGGCGGTTTAACACGCGCGGCTTTCTGCCGCCGACGCCGGGCACCTCTATCGTCTCGTCTTTTCCAACCAGCGCGGTCAGCGCGCAAGCGTGGCGGCGCTTTATGCGCTCGGCCTCGGATGCGGGGGTGCGAAGTCCCATGGCGATGTCGTTGGTGACGTGGTTGCCGCCAAGGGTGAGCACCGAGGTGTGGCGGATCGAGCCCCCTGCGACGATGGCGATGTCGGTGGTGCCGCCGCCCATGTCGATTATCGCCACCCCGAGCTCGCGCTCGTCGGGGGTGAGCACCGCTTCGCAGCTGGCCAGCGGTTCGAGGATGATGTCTTCGACCTCCAGCCCCGCGCGGTTGCAGCACTTGATGATGTTTTGCGCGCTCGACACTGCGCCGGTGACGATGTGGACCTTGGCCTCGAAGCGCACGCCGCTCATCCCCAGCGGCTCAAGGATGCCGTCCTGATCATCGATGATGAACTCCTGGGGGATGATGTGGAGCACTTCGCGCTCGGTGGGTATCGCCACCGCGCGCGCAGCGTCGATGACGCGGCGGACATCGGCCGGGGTGACTTCGCGGTCTTTTAGCGCGATGACGCCGTGGCTGTTAAAGCCCTGGATGTGTCCTCCAGCGATCCCCGCGTAGACGCGCTTGATGTCGCGATCGGACATTATCTCCGCCTCTTCGACGGCGCGCTTGATCGAGTTGACCGTGGCCTCGATGTTTATGACCACACCTTTTCTCAGCCCCGTGGAGGGGTGGGTACCGTAGCCCAGGATGCGCAGCCCCTCGGGGGTCTGCTCGGCCACCATCGCACAGATCTTGGTCGTCCCGATGTCGAGACCCACTATTATGTCGGCGGTGGCTTTCATCTTCTCTCTCCACGCTTGGCAAGGGGCTTTAGCTTCGCCACGATCCGGTCTTTGTAGGCCATGTCGGCGGTGGCGGCGTATTGCCCCCGGCGTTCCAACGATATCTTCATGTCGCTATACCTTCTAAATCTCTCTTCAATGTCGGTCTTGCCCAGAAAGAGCCCTACTGCATTGGGCGCTTCGCCATAGAGGGTGAGTCCGTTTGTCTGGTCGTAATGAATCTCGTCGATGCGCCCCTCGAACATCCCTCTGTCCAGAAGGGTGAGCACCCGCATCAGCCTGTCGCGATCGGGGCCGGGGGCTTCGAGCTGCGCCCAGCTGATCCCGTTTATCACCGGCAGATCGAGCCCGCTGCCCAGCGGCGCGTCTACCACATGCCCCTCTGCCGTCATGTAGTAGAGCTTGTCCAGATCGATGATGTATTGCGGCTTCCACTCGCGAACCTCCAGAATCAACGTGTCGGGCAGACGGCGAAACACTCCGGCGTGGCGCACCCAGGGTAGCCGCTCGACGCGCCGGGTTACCTCGCCTATGGCAGTTGAAAAGAGTCCTTCACCCTCCACCACCGCCATCGCTTCGGTTATCTCGGCTTGCGAGGTGTAGACGTTGCCCCGCACCTCGATCCGTTCGATGTTGAAAAACGTGAACTGCTCGGCTCTGATGGCCGCGAAGTAGACCGCCGCCGTGAGCGCTATCGCCCCGGCTATCCACGCCGCTGCCTTCAATGCACGAGGAGGATTCATCGCACCGCCTATATCTTCAACGAGGCGCTCTTTACCATCGCCTCTACAAGTTCGCCAAAATCCATCCCCGCCGCCGCCGCCGCTTTGGGCAACAGGCTGGTGGGGGTCATCCCCGGTATCGTGTTGACCTCCAACACCCAGGGGTGGCCGTGACCGTCAAGCATGAAATCGACCCTCGCCGCCCCGGCGCAATCGAGCACCCGGTAGGCTTTCAGGGCGATTTCCCCGATCTTTGCCGCAACCTCGCCGTCGAGCTTTGCCGGGCAGGTGTAGCGCGTAGAGCCGGGGGTGTACTTTGATTCGTAATCGTAAACGCCGCTCTCCGGCTCGATCTCGATGATCGGCAAAAGGCGTCCGTCCAGCACCGCGACGGTGAGCTCGCGCCCTTCGATGAAGTTCTCCAGCAAAAGCTCGCCGTCGTACTGCCTGGCGTCCTCGATCGCCGCCGGGGCCTGGCTCTTGTCGGTGACTATCGTGATGCCGATGCTTGAGCCCTCCCGTGGCGGCTTTATCACGTAGGGCGGCGCAAGGGTTATCTCTTGCGCGCCGCACTCGGGCGCGAGCACCTGAAACGCCGGGGTGGGCACGTCATTGGCGACAAAGATCGTCTTGGAGATGACCTTGTCGATCGCCACCGCGCTTGAAACGACGCCGGAGCCGGTGTAGGGCAGCTGCATCATCTCCAGGAGCCCCTGCACGCTGCCGTCCTCGCCCCAGCGCCCGTGTAGCGCGATAAAGACGACGTCGGGCGCACACGCAAGGAGCTCGCTGCACAGCTGCCCGGCGGCATCGATCTCGACCACTTCGTAGCCCCTTTGGCGCAGCCCTTGGGCCACCTCTTTCCCGGTGGTCAGGCTCACTTCACGCTCGGCGCTTCTGCCCCCTTTTAGTACGGCGATCTTTTTCATCGGCTACTCCTGAATGCGGAGTTTCTGCTTCTGCCAATTGCCAACCATCTTCACTTTGGGCTCAAGCTTTATCTTCTCGCGCACATACACGCGCTCTTGGATC
>CAXMSR010000115.1:0-5655 GCA_964195725.1 uncultured Kiloniellaceae bacterium
CCCCGCTTCGCCCTCAAGGCCGATGACCTCGGAGTTGGTGAGGAGCTTTATGTTGGGGTGCTGCCCCGTTTCGACGGTACGCGGGGTAAGGGTACACTGCGCGCAGTCGAGGGTGGGAAAGGTCTCGGAGAGCTGAAGCATGCGCCCGCCGATGGAGGGCAGCCTTTCAACCAGCACCACCTCTTTACCGGCGTCGGCCATGTCTAGCGCCGCCGTCATTCCGGCGATTCCTCCACCGATAACCAGCACCCGGTCTTGGGCGCGCTCTATGCTTGCGGCGGCCATTTTAAGCCTCCGCGCTTTCAGGCGCGACGCTGTCTTCAGGTGTTCCGCTCTGCTCTGGGACTCCGCTCTGCTCCGGGGCTCCACGCTGCTCTAACGCCCCGGTCTTTTCAAGCATGGGCATCGGGTTGGTGTAGTGCTTGTCCAGATCAATCGCTTCGCTGCCTGCGCCGGTCGCCAGCGCCATAAGCTCGGTGAAGTAGAGAACCGGGAGGGTCTTGAAGGTGGAGTCGGCTTCACCCATTTCGCGCTGGCGGTCTTCCAGGTTGAACTGGCAGAGCGGGCAGGCGGTGACGAGCACGTCGGCACCGGCGGCGCTGGCCGAGTCGATGATCTCACGCGAGCAGCGGGTGGCGGTCTTCTCGGAGTGGACCACCTGAAAGGCTCCGCAGCACTCGGTCTTCATGGCAAAGTCCACCGGCTCGGCCCCGAGGGCGGCCAATGCGTCTTCAAAGATAGAGGGCTGGTAGATGTCGTCCATCGCCATCTCTTTGGCGGGACGAAGGAGCAGGCAGCCGTAGAAGGGGGCGACCTTTAGCCCGGTCAGGGGCTTTTCGACGGCCTCGGCCACTTTGTCGAAACCGATCTTGTCGCGCAGCACTTCGAGGTAGTGGAGCACCTCAAGCGAGCCGTCGTAATCTTCTTCGATAAAGCCGGTGACCTTGTCGCGCCGTTCAGGGTTGGTCTGCATGACGTGGTTGGTGCGCTTTAGCACGTTGTGACAAACCGCGCAGAGCGTAACCAGACTGTCGCCGGTCTTTTTAGCATTTGCCAACACCCTGGTGGGCGACGCCAGCGCCATGTCGTAGTCTTCGGCCAGCGGAAAGGTGGCTCCGCAGCAGGTCCAGTTGTCCAGCTCTTCAAGCTCGAAGCCGACCTTTTTCGCAGCGTCTCTACCCGCGCGGTCGAAGGAGTCGGCTTTTTCGTAGAGGGTGCAACCTGGGAAATATTGGAGCTTCATCGTCTGTTCCTATCGGATGCGTGTCCGTTAGTGAATATGATTTGCCTGGGTTTTGAAAAATCGGCTCAGCTTAGCGACAAGAACTTCCTGTAGGCGCTGATGAGCGCGATCTGAGGCGCGCGTTTGCGGTACTCCTCGTCAAAATCGGCGATATTTATCTCGTTCTTGTCGCCCTTGCGCAGCTGGATCATGCGTATGGCTTCCATTATCCGCGAGAGATCGACACCCTTGGGACAGGTGGACATGCACTGCAAACAGGTGGCGCATATCCAGGGGGTGTTGGATTCGAGGACTTTATCGACCATGCCAAGCTGCAGGTAACGGATCACCTGGCTGGGCATCATGTCCATCTCGTCGGTGGCCGGGCAGGCTGCCGAGCATTTTGCGCACTGATAGCAGCGATAGACGTTTTCAGCCGAGACCTCTTCGATCTTGGCAATCGTCTCTCCCCTAATCTTCTCAGCGTTGAGCGTGGTAGACATCTGCTGCTCCTTTTTTGCGTGGTGCTACTGTGCGGTGTCCGTCGTCGCAAATTTTCGGCGACCCTCTTTATAGAGGTCGCCCCCCCTGCTGTCGTTGACGACGACGGCGGGGAAATCGGAGACGGTCAATTTACGTATGGCTTCGGGGCCCAAGTCTTCATAGGCGATAACTTCAGCGCCCTTGATGCGGCGCGCGATGAGCGCCCCGGCACCGCCGGTCGCGCCGAAGTAGACGGCCTTGTGCTTTTTCATCGCCGCTATCACCGCGTCGTCGCGCTTGCCCTTGCCGATCATCCCCTTTAATCCTTCGGCAATGAGCCTGGGACTGTAAGAGTCCATGCGGTAGCTGGTGGTGGGGCCCGCCGAGCCGATAACCCTGCCCGGAGGCGGCGGCGTGGGGCCGACAAAGTAGATGATCTGCCCCTTGGGGTCGAAGGGAAGCTTCTTGCCCTCGTCCAGAAGCGCCACCAGACGCGCATGGGCGGCGTCGCGGGCGGTGTAGATCGTGCCCGAGATGAGGACGCGATCGCCTATCTTCAACTTCTCGACATCTTCGTCGGTTATGGGGGTGGTCAGCCGTATCGGTTCGTTCATCGTTATAGCTCCACTTCCAGGTGACGCGAGGAATGGCACTGGATGTTGACCGCCACCGGAAGGCTCGCTATGTGGCAGGGATGAACCTCTACGTGTACGTCGAGGCTGGTGGTCAACCCGCCAAGCCCCATGGGGCCGATGCCCAGTTTGTTGACTTCGGCCAACAGATCGTTCTCAAGCTGCGCATAGAAGGGGTCGCTGTGGCGGTCGCCGACGGGACGCAGGAGCGATTTTTTGGCGAGGTAGGCGGCTATCTCGAAGGTGCCGCCGATGCCCACGCCCACGATGGTGGGTGGGCAGGGATTGGGGCCGGCCTGGCTGACGCGGTCGATGACAAAGGCCTTAACACCCTCGATACCGTCGGCGGGCTTTAACATGGCGATGCCGCTCATGTTCTCGCTGCCGCCGCCCTTGGGGGCCAGGGTCACCTTCAGTTTGTCGCCGGGTACTATAGTGGTGTGGATTATCGCAGGGGTGTTGTCATTGGTGTTTACGCGGCGAAGGGGGTCTGCCACGATGGATTTTCTAAGGAAGCCTTCGGCGTAGCCCTGGCGCACGCCCTCGTTTACGGCGTCGGCCAGCTCTCCACCCACCAGCCTGACCTCTTGGCCCAGTTCGATGAAGACGACGGCGAAGCCGGTGTCTTGGCAAAGCGGCATCTTCTCGCTCTTGGCGATCGCGGCGTTCTCGGTGAGCTGCGCCAGCACATCACGGCCCGTGTCGCTGGTCTCGGCCAGAGCGCACTTTGCAAAGGATTCAAGCACATCGGCACCCAGCACCGTGTTGGCCTCGATAGCCATGGTGCGCAGCGCCTTGGTAATCTCTTCTACGTTTACTTCTCTCATCACCAGCACCTGTCTTTCCATCTACGTAAAACGCCTGATATTGCGCTTTGCGAGTTCTCCGTTAATGAGTGCGATGGAATATACAATCATTGACACATAAATTAAAGTTTGTAATTTTTACACGACACATAAGTTTTATTTAACACTGCACTCTTCGCGCAGGGCTACCAGGAGCGGTTCGGTGAGGGCCTCTTTGGTGTGGCGTTTGTTGATATAGAGCCCCACCGAGCGCATTAGGGGGGTTTCGCCGAAGGGGACGAGGGTGAAACGCTCCCGCGCCCTTTCCAGCCGCACCGGGCTTATGGGCGTAACGGCTACGCCCAGCCCCTGCTCAACGAGGCTTAGCGCAGCCTCAAGTGAGTCGACCTCCATGACGTCGTGGGTCTTTATCCCCCGCGCCAGAAGATAGCCCTCGACCACGGCACCCGACCACGCGTGTTTGGCGAACCTTATATAAGGGAAGGACTCGAAGAGCTCGGCGTCGTTGACGACACGGGTGCCGGGGGGGCTGACGACGTAGTACTGCTCGACGTCATAGGAGCGCCATAGGCAGTGGGCGGGCGGCGGATGGGGCAGCTCGCTTACCAGCCCGGCGTCCAGCTCGCCCTCCTCCACCATCTTGGCCAGCGTGGCCGACAGGCCGTAGCGTATGCGCACCTCAAGCTGGTCGTAGGTCTTCTTCAGCTTTGCAAGGACGGGGGGGAAAACACCGGTCAGCGCAGTGTGGATGACACCCAGTTCAAGTACGCCGCGCACCGTCTTGTGGGGATGGATATCTTCGGGGAGCCCGTCGTAGAGGGCGATGATCTGCTCGGCGCGCTCCAGAGCCAGGCGGCCATTGGCGTTTAGCTTGTGGGTGCGCCCGCTGCGATCAAAGAGCTCGGCCTCAAGTTCTTCTTCCAGCTGCTTCATCTGGAGGCTGACGGCGGCCTGGGTGCGCCCCACCTCTTCGGCGGCTGCCGCGAAGCTGCCCTTTCGGGCCACCGCTATCAATGTACGCAGAGCGCGGATCGACAAGCAACACATCCCTTCCAAAGTAAGCTACACCGGGGCAGGCGCGCTGAATGCGACGCTTTTTCAACAGGCCCCTTAAAAACGTAACAATGCTAGGCTTGAGGTGTGCAGGCGTCAAGGGTATTTATTACAAATGAATGCCTTTTAGCCACGCTAAACAACCGGACGGCAAAAGCCGCCATAGCGGCAGCGACAAGGTGACGTGCCAGATTTAAATTTTCTTTTGTGCTACACCGCTTTTCTTTGTTATCGGGGTATACTTCTGATAGTATCGCTGCAAGAACTGAACGACCATTCACTTTACTGAGAGCACCGCTTATTATGATGTTAAAACTTCGTGAACCCCTCAACGGATTCATCCACGCCATCGGAGCCGCGCTGGCGGTGGTGGGGCTGGTGCTGTTGATCCTCAAGGGGCTTGAGCCCACCGGCAGCACCTGGCATGTCGTCACCTTCTCTATCTTCGGCGCAGCACTTATCCTGCTCTATCTGTGTTCGACCCTCTACCACTGGCTACCGCTGACCGAGGTAGGCGTGCGACGGCTAAAGAGGCTGGACCACACGATGATCTTCGTGCTCATCGCCGCCACCTATACGCCTATATGCCTCTTGCCGCTGCGCGGCCCCTGGGGGTGGAGCCTCTTTGGCGTCGTGTGGACGATCGCGCTCATGGGCATAGTCTTCAAGCTCTTCTGGCTCGGCGCGCCCAGGTGGCTCTCCACCGCCATCTACATCGTCATGGGGTGGGTAGTGCTGGTGGCGATCTGGCCCCTGACGCAAATGGTGGAGCTAGGCGCTGTGGTGTGGCTGGCCCTTGGCGGGCTGGCCTATACCGTGGGCGCGGTCATCTACGGGTTAAAGCGTCCCAACTTCAGCAGGATGGGATTTCACGAGATCTTTCATGTGTTCTGCGTGGTGGGCAGCGTTTGCCACTACTGGATGATCTATAGATATATCTAGCATGACGGGCGCAAAAACTCCGGTTCAACTTCCCCCCGCAGACTGCTCTGCCGACAATGCGCGGCGAGCGCGCCTGCGACCCGCGCCACAACCTTCAACACTTCGCTTAATCCCCTTGTCCGCCTAACGCTTTCGCAACCGTGGCTCAACTGTTGCGGTTTTCTGATTGCGGTGTATTCTCAGCTAGCGAGCAGCAATAGTTTGTTTCCTCTTGTAATCTTACCAATATGGTTATATATTGCTGCCGCAACCTTAATTGGCGTCGCTACACTGTTTTTAATTATTTCACCTTTCGAGGAGGGAAAAGCCCATGAAACGCTTCCTGATCGTCTACGTAAGCCGCACCGGCAAAACCAAGAGAATGGCAGAGTTCATAGCGGAAGGCTTGCGGATGTCCGGAGCCCAGGCCGAGCTGAAGTTGCTCCCGAAAATCAAGACCGCCGACGACCTCAAGGGCTATGACGGCTACCTCTTCGGCTCGCCCACCTACCACAAAGATATCGTCGCAGGGTTCAAG
>CAXMSR010000116.1:0-5567 GCA_964195725.1 uncultured Kiloniellaceae bacterium
GCGAACTCGACCGACTCTGCGTCGCAGAGCCGGAAGGGCTCTCGCTCCCCGTGGCCGGGCTCGCCCGGCTGGAGCCGCCTATACGGCGCAGGCTGCTGCTTGCGGCGCTGGAAAAAGTCGGTGAAAAATCAACCCCGGTAGAGCTCATGCACCTGGAGCAGATCGAAGCGCTTTTAAAGGAAGGTGGAACCGGCAAAGAGGCCCCCATTCCCGGTGAAGTCGCGGCGGTGCGCACTGCCACGAGGTTGTGGATGGTCTCCAGAAGAGCGGTAAACAGCGCTGTCCCCGTTTTGCCCCGCTTGGGTGAAACGGCGGGTATCATCCCCGCCGACGCCGGGGAAATGCCGCCTCCGGGCGCTC
Organism: uncultured Kiloniellaceae bacterium; assembly: GCA_964195725.1. Taxonomy (GTDB): domain Bacteria; phylum Desulfobacterota; class Deferrisomatia; order Deferrisomatales; family BM512; genus CAXMSR01. The sequence goes on from CAXMSR010000116.1 coordinate 361, forward strand.
TAGTAGCGAAGTTGGAGCCGACCGTGGAGCTGAGTGCCGTGACCTTTTCCCCCAAAGCCCCCGGCGACCGGTTGGTGGTACGCGCAAAAGAGCGCAAGGTCAAAGACCTGCTGATGAAGGAGGGGTTGCCCGCCTGGCGCAGAAAGCTGACCATAGTCGCCCGCAGCAGGGATCGCGTCGTCGCCGCCTTTGCGCCCAACCGGGTCTTTAGTTCCCTGGAGGCGGTGAAAGAAGGGGAGGGGGACGGGCAGCGCTGCGCTCTGCTGTGGGTTGCGGGCGATTGGTGGCTCTCCGGCCTCGATATTTCTCAAACGCCTGCATGAGCGGCGGCGTCTCGCGCTTATGGTGCAGCCGTGTTTATCGATTAAACAGCATAACCACCTAAAATCATAAGCTAAAAAATGATATACGTTCCGCCTCCTCTGGGCGGTTTTACCCCCTTGCGGCGAGCCGCGCCGGGTCAACCGGCGCTTGAGGCTCGTAGCCGCCGCCGGACAATCTCCGAAATATCGCTTCGAGGCGGTTTTCAGACACGATTGGCGTGGAGAATGTATGAGGGGTGTGATAAAAAATAGTGTTGACAGAATGTTTACTTAGACAGCGTTGTCCTCGCCGGACAAAACCTTCGGCGAGCCTTTTAAGGAGTTCGTTTTATCATGAGTCAACCTTCGCGGCCCATCTACCGTAATCTGGCGTTATGGGCCTTGATCGCAGTTATCGGCTTGATGCTCTTCCAGCTCATGTCGGCCACCAGAGAAGCACCCAACATGGTGCCCTACAGCGACTTTTTGCAAGCAGTCGAGCAGGGGCGCGTAACCCAGGTCAATATCCAGGGCGAAAACATCAAAGGCATCTACACCGATCGTGTGACCTTTAACACCACCATGCCCGATGACCCGGAGCTGGTGCGCATCCTGCGCGATTCGAGTGTCTCGATCATCGTCGAGCCAGTCGAGGAGGCCTCGATCTTTGAGACGATCCTCATAAGCTGGCTGCCCATGCTCCTCTTTATCGGCGTGTGGATATTTTTCATGCGTCAGATGCAGGGCGGCGGCAAGACGATGAGCTTTGGAAAAAGTCGCGCCAAGCTCCTCACCGAAGACGAGACCCGCGTGTCGTTCGCCGACGTGGCTGGAGCCGAAGAGGCCAAAGAAGAGGTGAGCGAAATTGTCGAGTTCCTGAAGAGCCCCAAAAAATTCACAAGGCTCGGCGGACGCATCCCCAAAGGCGTGCTCCTGGTGGGCCCTCCCGGGACGGGCAAGACGCTTATGGCGCGCGCCATCGCGGGCGAGGCCGATGTGCCCTTCTTCTCCATCTCCGGCTCCGATTTTGTCGAGATGTTCGTCGGCGTCGGCGCCAGCCGTGTGCGCGATCTCTTTGCCCAGGGCAAAAAACATGCGCCCTGCATCATCTTCATCGACGAGATCGACGCCGTGGGACGCCACCGTGGCGCAGGCCTGGGCGGTGGTCACGACGAACGCGAGCAGACGCTCAATCAGCTCCTGGTCGAGATGGACGGCTTCGAGGCCAACCAGGGCGTGATTCTGGTGTCGGCCACCAACCGCCCCGATGTTCTCGACCCCGCGCTGATGCGCCCCGGCAGATTCGACCGGCAGGTTATCTTGCCCCGCCCCGACATCAAGGGGCGCGCGGGCATTCTGGAGGTACACACCAAAGAAGTGCCGCTCTCCAATGACGTCAACCTCACCGTGCTCGCGCGCGGAACCCCCGGTTTTTCCGGGGCCGATCTTCAGAACATGGTCAACGAGGCCGCGCTTCTGGCCGCTCGCGAGAACAAGGACATCGTTGAGATGGAGGACTTCGAGCGGGCCAAAGACAAGGTGCTCATGGGCGCCGAGCGCAGAAGCCTTGTCCTCTCGGAGGAAGAGCGCAAGGTCACCGCGTACCACGAAATGGGACATGCACTGGTGGCGCGAGCACTTCCGGGCAGCGATCCGGTTCACAAGGTGTCGATCATCCCGCGCGGACGCGCCCTGGGCATCACCATGTCGCTGCCCATCGACGAGCGCCACACCTATTCGCGCGAATATCTGGACGACCTCATCGCCATGACCCTGGGTGGTCGTGCGGCGGAGGAGAAAGTCCTCGGCCAGATAACCACCGGGGCCTCAAACGACATCGAGCGCGCCTCCGAGCTGGCGCGCCGCATGGTCTGCAAGTGGGGCATGAGCACTGAAATGGGGCCGATCTCCTATGGCAAGGAGGAGGAGCAGATTTTCCTCGGCAAAGAGTTTGGAACCCAGAAGGATTACAGCGAAAACACCGCCGACAAGATCGACGTTGAGGTGCGCAAGATTATAGACGCCGGGCTGGCGCGCGCCCACGGGGTCATCGACGAAGAGGGCGACGCCCTCGAACTTCTGGCCCAGGCGCTGCTTGAGCGCGAAACCCTCGGCACCGACGAGGTGCACGAACTTCTGGGCTACCCGATTGTAAAAGATCCTTACGGCGACAAGGACGGCGGTAAAGGCGGCGAAGAAGAGCCTAAAGGTGGCGAAGAAGAGCCTAAAGACGGCGAAGAGGCTGCCCCTGCTGACGCCACCGACGCCACTGCCAGCGAAGAGGCCGCCACGGCTGCGCCTGCCGCCGGTTCGCCTGCTGCTGACGCGCCCGCCGACGGTGCCGACAGCGGCGTTGTAAATCAGACGCCGCTGGAGCACAACGATCTGGATGAAGATGAAGTGGACCCGCGCCAGGAGCGCTTCGATTTCTAACCCGAGCTGACTTGAAGGTGCTCTGACAGTGAGATTCAACGTACGCAAAATAGAAGTCCCCGACCGCCAGCGGGCCTTTGCCCGACTGAGGGATACCCGCGCCGATGAAGCTGGCGTGGCGAAGATGCTCGACAAGACGCGCTACGCCACCCTCTGGGCCGAGGGGCTAAAGGCCGCCGCCGCCAACATCCTGAAGCAGGAGATGCTGGCTATCGGTGCCGACGTCGCCGTGGCGCGCGGGGTGGTCAACTGCTCTACCAAGACCACCAACGTGCTTATGATGGGGACGCGAAAGCACTTCAAGCAGCTGGCCCGCAGATTGAAATCACAGCCCTTTGGCCTGCCCACGCTGGGCGTCGAGATCAAACTCGTCCTCGGCGCGGAGCGCAGCGAGTTCGCGCTGCCGGTAAAAGGCGGGGTGCTCAATCTCTCCAACGGCCCGGTGGTGATGGGCGCGGTCAACGTAACACCCGATTCGTTCTCCGACGGCGGCGACAATTTCAACACCGACGTGGCGATTAAAAGCGCGCTGTCGATGGTGGCCGAGGGAGCGCAGATCATCGACATCGGCGGCGAGTCTTCGCGCCCCGGCGCAAAAAGCGTGGGCGAAGCCGAGGAGCTTCGCAGGGTCATCCCGGTGATTGAAGCGGTGGCCGCGCAGACCAAGACGCCAATCTCCATCGACACCTACCGCGCTTCGGTCGCCCGGCGCGCGGTCAAAGCGGGGGCCTCGATAGTAAATGACATAAGCGGGCTAAGGCTCGATCCCCTGATGGCGTCCACCGTCGCCGATACCGGGGCGTCGCTGGTGGTGATGCACATGCGCGCCAACCCGACCGAGATGCAAAATAACACTGATTACGACGATCTGGTGGGCGAGGTATACGCGCTTCTGAGCGAGAGTGTCGACCTCGCCGTTCAGGCCGGGGTCGCCCGTGAAAAGATCGTCGTCGATCCCGGTATCGGTTTTGGGAAGACCTCGGAGGGCAACCTGATCCTTCTGGCGCGGCTGGCTGAATTTGTCGGTTTGGGCCAGCCGATACTGGTGGGCGCAAGCCGTAAATCGTTTATCGGCAAGGCGCTGGGCATAGACGACCCGAAAGATCGCCTCGAAGGATCACTGGCGGCGGCGGTGTCGGCGGTTATGAGCGGGGCACACATTTTAAGAGTACACGACGTGTCGGCTACCTGCCGCGCGGCGAAGCTGGCCTGGGCGATAAAGGTGGCCGGAGAGGAGTAAGGGGTGCTGGATTTCAGCGTTGGCTTTCGCTTTCCCCAAGACGTCATCGACATTCTGGTAGTCGCGTTCGTCATCTACCGGATATTGTTGATGCTAAAGTGCACCCGTGCGTTTCAGGTGCTCATGGGACTGGTCATCCTCGTGGTGGCCTTCGTGGGCAGCCAGGTGCTGGAGCTTTTAACCCTTCACTGGATACTCAACGCCTTCCTCTCGTCGTTCATCCTTGTGGTGGTGGTTTTATTCCAGAGCGATCTGCGACGCGCGCTGGCGCAGATGGTAAAACACCCCTGGTGGTCGTTTCGCGACCTTGGCACCGAGACCTCGCAAGTGGTGGAAGATCTGGTGCGCTCGTCGGTCAGCCTGGCCAACAAGAAGATCGGCGGCCTGATAGTGATCGAGAACGACACGATGCTGCGCCACCACGTTGAAGGCGGCGTGCTTTTAAACGCAATTTTGGGGCGCGAGCTTATACAGTCGATCTTTCTGCCCTACTCGCCCATCCACGACGGAGCGGTGGTGGTGGCCGGCAACAAGATAGTCTGGGCGGGCTGCTTTCTGCCCCTGACCACCCGGCTCGACATCGATCAGAGCCTGGGCACCCGGCACCGGGCCGCCATGGGTATCACAGAAGAGACCGACGCCGTGGCGATAGTTGTCAGCGAAGAGACGGGGGCGATCTCGGTGGTCATAAACGGCCGCATCACCCGGGATCTGGATGGCGTCACGCTGCGCAAGGTGCTCTTGAGGATCTTCGAGTCCTCCCAGGTCCGTTCCCGCACAAAAAAGGTCAAGACGGCACAAAAACAAGTGTCCAAAGACCTCGTCAAAGAGCTCGACAAAGGCGCTGGCGAAGAGCCCGGCAAGGAGGCCCGCCCGTGAAGACCGGATTGAAGGGTGTAGTGACCGAGAACTGGGGTCTCAAGGTGGTGTCGCTCCTGATAGCCAGCCTGCTGTGGCTGCTGGTGGTGAGCGAGAACCAGAGCGAAGAGCACTTCAAGGCCTCCCTTAGCCTGGTCAACATCCCCGAAGAGTTGGTAATAACCGGCGGCGTGCCCCAGTACATCAACGTGCGCATCGTGGGGCCGCGCACCATCGTCTCCAATGTGCGTCAACGCAAGCTGGGCGTAACCCTCGATCTTGGCGGTATGCAGAGCGGCACCTCCACCTACGAGATTCTGCCGAAACGCTTTGCGATGCCGCACGGGGTCGAGGTGATCGATATCTCGCCATCG
>CAXMSR010000117.1:0-5514 GCA_964195725.1 uncultured Kiloniellaceae bacterium
CGCCCCGGCAGACCTCTACCAGCTCGCATCCGCCGCACCCGTGGGGTATCGCCTCGATCCCCCGCCGGGTCTCGCTGCGTTGTGGGCCGCCCCATATATCGGTTAGAGCGGTGGTGTTCAAATCCCCAAGGTAGAGCGGCAGCGTGCGGCAGGCCACCAGCGTGCCGTCAGCTTTTAAGTGCGCCAGCCCGGCTCCGGCGGCGCAGCCTCCGTAGCTCTTGAAGGGCTCCAGCCCCAGCGTCTCGGAGAGAAAGAGATCGTGAATGTGGACTCTCTCAGGCGTCGCCCCTTCGGCCCACGCCTGCAAGGCGCGCTGACGGTCCTCTTCGGTAAGGGCTGGCACGGCATCGCGGTCGTTCACCGTCGGGTTCATCACCGAGATACCGATATTGGCCGCCCCCTCTACCAGGCGAAGCGCCTCTGCAAAGTGGGAGAGCCCTTCGGCAGTAGACCAGAGTCCAAGGGTAAATACTCTAAAAGATACAAGAAGTTTCGCAATTTCAACGGCATCAGGATAGGGAGGAAGAAGCACCCCCTCCAGTTTGTTCAGAAAGCCGGGGGCAGCGCAGCCCACGAGCGCGCCCAGCCCCTCGGCGTCGGCGACCAGCGTCAGCCTGGGGCCAGGTCTTGCCTCGGCCTCGGCCACTAGCGCGCAGAGTGAGGTTATCTGCCCAGGCTGCCCGGGAACCTCCGGCTTGGCAAACGCCTCGACGAAGAGAACCCTCCCCTCTTGCAGCCTCTGCCAGTGGAGAGCGACCTTGTCCGCAGCCGAGGGCAGCTCCCACGAGACCCTTAGGGGGGCGCTGTAGTCAGCCATCGTATTTGGGCAGGGCCATCTTGCTGAACTCGACCCCCTCCTCTTTCATCAGCTCGTCTTCCGCCTCGGTGGAGGTGCCGCGTATCGAGCGGTCTTCCACCTCGCCCTTCTGCATCTTTATCGCCTGCTCGGCAAATTTTTCGCCAACGTCCTCAAAGTTCTTCTCAACAAATTCGCTGAGCGCGCTGTAAAAGGAGCGCACCTGGCCTTTCTCGCCGGGGCCGCCGGGGCCGGCAGCGGAAGGAGCACCGCCCGGCGCGCCGCCACCTGCCGCAGTAGGCCCTGTGGGGCTGGAAGAAGGCAGGGATGGCGAGTTCTTGGAGGTGTACACCGACACCGCGCTCAGCCGTTTTTCTATCTCTGTCGAATTGCAGAGCGGACAGGTGATCTGCGAGGCGGCCAGCTGCTCGTCAAACGTCTTGCGATTGGCGAACCACCCCTCGAAGCGGTGTCCGTTGTGGCAGGATAACTCAAAGGTGATCATAGTCTCTCAATCGCTCTCTCTACGCGCCCTTGCGTCCCAGGTTACCCACGAAACCTTCCAGGCGATCCATTCCCTCTTTAATGTTCTCCTGCGAATTGGCGTAGGTAAAACGAATATACCCCTCGCCGCCGCTGCCGAAATCGATCCCCGGCGTACACCCCACCCCCGCCTGCTCCAGAATATCAAAGGCCAGTTTGTAGCAATCGTCGCTAAGGTGGCGCGAGTTGGCGAAGACGTAGAACGCGCCGGTGGGCTTGACCTTGAAGGCAAACCCCATCTTCTCCAGCCGCTCGATCATATAGGTGCGCCGCGCGGCGTAGACGCGCTTCATCTCGGCCACGTCGTCGCGCGTAGAGCTTAGCGCGGCAACGCCTGCGTGCTGCACAAACGAGTTGGCGCAGATCAGCAGGTTTTGCGCCAATTTCTGAATGGGGCGCACAAACTCGGGCGGCACTATCATGTACCCCAGTCGCCAGCCGGTCATGGCGTAGAGCTTGGAGAAACCGTTTACGGCAAAGGCGCGATCAGTGTATTCGAGGATCGAGTGCTCGGTGCCCTCGTAGACCAGTCCGTGGTAGATCTCGTCGCTGACCACGTAGGCGCCGCTTCGCTCGGCAGCGTTTGCCACCTGCGCCATGCGCTCGCCGCTTATCAGCGTACCGGTAGGATTGGCGGGCGAATTTATCAGGATCGCCTTGGTGCGCGAGGTCAGGTAGCGCTCCATCTCTTCGGGGACGAACTGAAAAGCCTCCTCTTCGCGCACCGGCACATAGACCGGCACGCCGCCTGACATGGTGATGAACTGCGGGTAGCAGGCGTAGTGCGGGTTGGTCAAGAGCACTTCCTGGCCCGGATCGAGGAGCGCGGCAAAAGCCAGAAAGAGCCCCGGCGAAGAGCCTGAAGTGACGATCACCCTGTCGGGATCGACGTCGGCACCGTATTTTTGCCGATAGTGCGCCGAGATGGCGCTGCGCAGCTCGTAGGTGCCCAGGCTGTGGGTGTAGTGGGTGTCGCCTGCGTTCATCGCCTCGGTTGCGGCGCGGCGCACCGCCTCGGGGGTATCAAAATCGGGCTCGCCCACCTCCAGGTGGATTATGTTGCGCCCCTGACGCTCAAGGGCGTGGGCCGCCTCCAGCACATCCATAGCTATAAAGCTGGGCAGCTCGGACGCCCTCTTGGACACCGGGCCGTTACCAAAATCTACAGACATTTATCCTCCATAAGTCAAACGTGCGTTTGACCAATAAAATTTGTTATAATGCACATCCTATCAACTGGTTAACCCCTACGGCAAGGCAGACTAGGGGCTTCGGGAAATCAGCGGCCCTCAATGCACTCGACGCCGGAGGCGACAAGTTGAGCCCGCCAAAAAGCGAGCTTTAAAAAACGAGTGCTCTACAGGGCCTTAAGCAGGGGGCCTTAACCAGGGGGCCCTACCCGGGAAGCTGCCGGTGAAAAACTCCGGGGCGGGAAGTTTTCAAACAACATTGAGAGGCAGGTACGCCTGAAGTGATCTATATCGAGCAACGCGAAACACGCCCGGTCTATGCGGCACTTGCGGTTTCGTTAGTGCTGCACGCCCTTCTCGCGTGGTTCAATCCATCTCTGTGGGCGCACCTACGCGAGCCCGAGATGGACACCATCGTCATCGAGCTCTTGCGCGAAGACGAGGGCAAGCCTACACCTACGCCCCGCTCCGACACGCTGCCGCAAGCCAAGGCGAAAGAGCAAACCCAGGCAGCAAAAACCACCCCCCCCATACCGGCGGAGCTGATGACACCCGCCACCCCCACCAGCGGGCTGCAGGGCGAAGCACAGGCCGACCCTCTGCAATTGAAGGTGGAGACAAAACCCCTAGAGCCAGAGACGGCGCTGGAGCTTACCTCGGCCAACCCCGACCCCACCAGCGATCTGGTGCGCGAAGCCACCATCAGCCTAAACGACCCCGACAGGCGCTACAGAGGCTTCCTCGGACGGATAAGGGCTGCGATAGATTTGAAATGGAGGGCGCGCGAAGCGATGTTAAAGGCGCAGCGCTCTGGGCTTGCCACCGTGCGGTTCACCCTGAGCTCAGGCGGCGGCGGTGCTGGCACCCCCTCCCTCATCGACCAATCGGGCTCATCCATCCTCGACAGCGAGGCGCTGCGCGCCGTGCAGGCCGCCAACTTCCCCGCCTTCCCCGACAATTGGGCGATACGCCGCCTGAACCTCATCGGCGAGTTCGAGTACTCAATCTCGGGGATGTAGCGTTAGTTCTCCCCTGCGCATGCCCCAACGCTTTAGCTAAAAACCGTCAGACCCCACCCGACAAGCTCTGTCAGCACCATGAATTTTCCGAAACAAGCAGGACGACTGTATAGCGCAAAAGCTACGGCGTGACGTAGATCTTTGTGGCAACCGTTGGCTACAACGACAGCGCGCCCTTTGACCTGACGGTCAAAGGGCGCGCGCTTGACAAAGAAAAGCCCCCTGCGTCTGATGCACAGGGGGCTTTACAAATGGTGGTCCCTACGGGATTTGAACCCGTGTCGCCGACGTGAGAGGCCGGTGTCCTAGGCCAGGCTAGACGAAGGGACCATATCTTTTACAAATTGGCTGGGGGTGAAGGACTCGAACCCTCACTAGCGGGATCAGAACCCGCCGTCCTACCATTAGACGAACCCCCAGCACCGAAGGAGCCGTTTATAGAAGAGTATCGCGCGGGTGTCAAGCGTTTAGGCAAATTTTTTCAAAGCCGCTCACGACACCGTCACCGTCGCATACCCGACTACGCTGGAGTAGTCGCCAGTGGCCTCGCCGGAGTTGGTGTAGGCCAGCTCGACGGCGTGGTCGGCTCCCAACGCTTTTGCGGCTTCCAGCATTATAGCAGCGGGGATGACGCCGCACATAGATATGTGGTGATGGGCGACGGTGTTTAAGAGCCCCTTGCCGTCGAGTTGCACCATCGATTCCAGCGCCAGGGCGTCTTTTTCACGCGCAGCCTTCGCGGGCTCGTAGTGGCTCATGTCGCTGGAGGCGACGATCAGCACCCTCTCGGGCCAGGCGGACAGGGCTTCTCCCAGCTCGCGCCCCACCTGCATTATCGCGTCGGTCGAGCGCAGCATGAAAGCGATGGGCACTATCTTCACGTCGGGGCGTCTGGTCTGCAAAAAGGGCAACAGCACCTCTAGCGAGTGCTCTTGCTTGTGGGCCGAGGCGTCCTCTTTCAATAACGGACACGCTAACTTAAGCGCCTCGGCCAGCCCGGTGTCTATCACGCTCGCGCCCAGCGGGGTGCGCCAGCTGCCGCTGCTCATTATAGAGGCTGCGGTGCCGTAGCCGGTGTGATTGGGCCCCAGAAGCAGCACGGTGGGCGTTATCTCTACCGCGTCAAACCCCCTGGCAGCGGTGGCCCCCGAGTAGACATAGCCCGCGTGGGGCACCATCACCCCCAGCGCCGGAGCGGGCCGGGGGCGCGAGACGCTGTGGATGAACTCGCTCAACCGCTCGGCGCTGCCCGGATAAAAGCGCCCGGAGACGACAGGGTCGCGTGTCATGGTCTAACCTCCTGCCCCCTCTGTATGTACTATCTCATCCACGGCGGTTAGCAAGCCGCGCACCTCATCCTCGCTGTTATAAAAGTGCGGCGACACCCTCACGCCGCCACCACGGGCCGCGACGAAGATGTCGCGCTTCGCCAGGGCGGCGGTCAGCGCGAGAGCAGAGTCGGTCGCCACAAAAGTGCTATCGCCCTGGCCCCCGACGTTAGCGGCAAAGGTGACGATGGGGCTGGCTTCGCCCTCAAGGCGGCTTGAAAGAAGGGTGAGTCCCCTGCCCTCCAGCCCCTGCGCCACAAGGGTTCAGAGCGCCATAACGCGGCGGTTGATCTTTGGCAGCCCTACCTGTAATAGTAGCTCAAGCGCCGCCTCCAGCCCCCTTATCAGCACCAACGAATAGCTGCCGCACTCGAAGCGCGAAGCGTCGGGCTTTAGCTCGAAGTGGATATTTCCAAAGTCAAAGGGCTTGGTGACCGAATTCCACCCCACCTCAAGCGTCGCCAACACCTCTTGCGCCTTCTGCGATACGTAGAAGATGCCGCACCCCTCCGGCCCCAGCAGCCACTTGTGGGCATCGGCGGCCAGCGCGTCTATACCCAACTCCTCCGGGTATAGCTCGGCCCAGCCAAGGCTCTGGATCGCATCGACAAAGAAGAATATATCGCGCTCGACACACA
>CAXMSR010000118.1:0-5091 GCA_964195725.1 uncultured Kiloniellaceae bacterium
GGAGTTCAACATATAGAGTACCAGAGTGCGGTCAGGTGCGCCAAAATCGCTCATGCGCAGTGACTTGTCATCGCGCCTGAAAGCGCGAGGGCTGGTGTGGATGGTGGCGTGGGCCACGCCGGGTTGATCGAAGGTTTGCTTTAGCAGCGCCGCCGCGACGCTGTGAGCGCCTACCCCGGGGATGACTAAGCAGCGGTCGCCAAAGTGGGCGGCTATCGGCTGAAACGGGCTGAAAGTGGAAAAATCTCCGGGAACCAGAAGAGCTACACAAGAGTGCTCAAGGCGCGCTGCGATCCACGCCGTGAGGGTGGCGTGGTTCATGGTGAAGGGGCTCTCGACCTCTTTATCCTTTAGCAGCTCGCTGAATGTTTCGGTGAAGAGACCGGCAGCGAGGACGGCGGCGCTGCGTTTGAGCGCGCGCGCTCCGGCTACCGTAAGCAGCTCCGGGTCGCCGGGGCCGCTTGAGATCAGATAGAGCAGGTTGGGCTCGTCACCCACCAAAGAGCCTGGCAAAGAAACCTTTCTTTGTTGCCGCTGTCTGCGTCACCGTTGCTGCGTTGAGAGTCGTGATCTGGTTGGCATCGTAGGAGATGCTGACCTTCACCTGAAGATTGGAGGCGTCCACACCGTCGGCCAGCTTGAAATTAACCGGCACGGTGAGGCTGGTGCGGCCCTGGCTTGCCTTGGTAAGGCGCACTGTAGCGGCGGACTCTAAAGACCTGGGCATGGAAGCGGTGCTGACGGCTGAAGGCGGCGGCGTGGGTGCTGCGGCGGCAGGTGCTACCTTTGGTTTGGCAGGCGCCGGCTGCGCGCTCGCGGTGCTCGTTTTCTGTTTGTTGCGCAGATCTTCCAGTACGGTTTTGCAGATCGCCTTCATCGTCTCCATGATGCCGTCGCCATGCACGGCGTTGGTCTCGAAATCGGGCACTCCGCGCGCGTTGAGCTCGCGGCGCATCAGATCGACGGTCATCGCGCCGGGCAGATCGCGCTTGTTGTACTGGATGGCAAACGGGATCGTCTCAGGGTCGAGGCCGTGCAGCTGAAGGTTTCCTTTCAGGTTATCCAGGCTCTCGAAGTTCTGCTCTCGCATCCCCTCCTGCGAGTCGGCCACGAAGACCACGCCGTCGCAACCCTGCAGGACGAGCTTTCGCGTCGAGTTGTAGTGCACCTGTCCGGGCACGGTGTAGAAGTTGAACTTTACTTTAAAGCCGCCGATCTGTCCGAAGTCCACGGGGAAAAAATCAAAGAAGAGGGTTCGGTCGGTTTCGGTGGCCAGGCTGACTAATTTGCCCTTGTTGGCAGGATTTATCTTGGTGTGAATATACTGAATGCTTGTGGTCTTACCTGAAAGTCCCGGCCCGTAATATACGATCTTGGTGGTCATTTCACGAGCGGCATAATTTATTATCGCCATATCCGGTCACCCCTGAGCTTAGCTTTTTTTTTAAGTGAACGAGGTACTCGATGTTGCCCTTCTTGGCCCCCTTAATAGGCGACTCAATCTCTCCGAGCACTTCGAATCCTGTTAGTTTAGCGGTATTGCAAACATTCTCAAGTACTCAAAGTCTCAACTCTGGGTCGCGGATTACGCCTCCCTTGCCTACCTGACCTTTTTCCACTTCGAACTGAGGTTTTACAAGAACGATTGAATCACCACCAACTCTTAGTAATTCAAACATTTTTGGTAGTATTAAAGCAAGTGAAATGAACGAGGCGTCTGCGACTATCAGATCGACAGGGTCGCCGATAATCGCTGGATCGAGGTAGCGAATGTTTTGTCGTTCGATGTTGACAACCCTGGGGTCTTCGCGCAGCTTCCAGGCCAATTGCCCATAGCCAACATCTACGGCAAAGACCTTTGCCGCTCCACGCTGCAGCAGGCAATCGGTAAAGCCGCCGGTGCTGGCGCCCACGTCGATGCAGACGGCATCGGTGGGGTCGATGCCAAAAGCATCCAGCCCCCCCTGAAGCTTCATCCCTCCCCTGCTCACGTAGGGAATGAAATCGTCCTTAAGTCTGATATGGGAATCGTCGCGGACCAGCTGCCCCGCTTTTTCGGCAACGTGGTCGTCTACCACTACGACACCGGCCATGATAAAAGCCTTGGCCTTCGAGCGGTTGGGGGCGAGAGTTCGCGTCACCATCAGGGCGTCGAGGCGCTGTTTTTTGCTCAAAGAGGTTTAACCGTACGGTAGAGAGTTTCGATAGAGGCCGCGATAGAGGCGCTGTCCAGCCCCAGCTCTTCGCGCAGCTGCGCTTGGGTTGCGTGGCCCACGAAATCGTCGGGCAGCCCGAGGCGCTTTATCGGCGGCAGGGTCACGCCCGCATCAGTCAGGGCCTCCAGCACAGCCGCGCCAAAGCCGCCCATGAGCGCGTTCTCTTCGACGGTCATAATCGCCGCAGCATTTTTCGCCAAGCTCTGAATCGCCGCGCTGTCCAGTGGCTTGATGAAGCGGGCGTCAAAGACCGTAACCGGAACACCTTTGTCTGAAACGAGCTTGGCGGCCTCGACGACGCAGCCGAGCACCGTACCGGCGCTAAACACCACTACTGCATTTTTGTCGGCATTTTCGCCAAAGACGACCCTGCCCTTGCCCATCGGCCAGGGGGTCGCAGACGCATCGAGCTCGACCCCAGTGCCGGAGCCTCGCGGATAACGAAGCGCCACCGGGCCTTTGCAGGCAACGGCGGTGGCCAGCGCGTTTCTAAGCTCATTTTCATCCGACGGCGTCAGTAGGCACAGATTGGGGATGTGGCGCAGAAAAGATATATCGAAGGCACCGTGATGGGTGGGGCCGTCGGCTCCCACAAGTCCTGAGCGGTCGAGGGCAAAGATGACCGGCAAGTTCTGCAACGCAACGTCGTGGATTATCTGATCGTAAGAGCGCTGAAGGAAGGTCGAATAGATAGCCACCACCGGAAGCCACCCCTCGGTAGCCAGACCTGCGGCGAAGGTCACCGCGTGCTCTTCGGCGATACCGACGTCGAAAAAACGCTTGGGGAACTTCTCGGAGAAGGCGACCAGCCCCGTGCCTTCGCGCATTGCAGCGGTGATGGCGATGATCCGATCGTCTTTCTCGGCCAGCTCGATCAGAGTCTTGCCAAAGACCGAAGTATAGCTGGGCGCGCCGCCGGTGGCGCTGCATACCTGTCCGTTCTCGCGATTAAAGGGGCCAACACCGTGAAACGAGGTGGGCTTGTCTTCGGCGGGCTCGAACCCCTTGCCCTTGCGCGTCACGACATGCACCAGGGTGGGCTCGGTGAATTTGCTGATGTTGCCCAGCGCCGTCAGCAGATGATCCATATTGTGGCCATCGATCGGGCCGACATAGTTAAAGCCCAGCTCTTCGAAGAAGAGCCCGTCGGTTATGAAGCCCTTGACGTGCTCTTCAATCTTTTTGGCCAGCTTCTTCATCTTGTCGCCAAGGGGCAGCGTGACCAGGGCGTCTTCTATTTCGCGCCTCATCTTTGAATAGAACTGGCCGGTGAGCAGCCTGGAGAGGTAGGAGGAGAGCGCGCCGACATTTGGCGAGATACTCATCTCGTTATCGTTCAGGATAACCACCAGGTCTCTTTTTTCGTGGCCTGCGTGGTTTAACCCCTCGAAGGCCATGCCCGAAGTCATCGAGCCGTCGCCGATGACCGCCACCACTTTATTGGAGCGTTTGGCCAAGTCGCGGCCAACGGCCAACCCCATCGCAGCAGAGATAGAGGTAGAGGAGTGCCCGGTGCCAAAGGCGTCATGAGGGCTCTCGCAGCGCTTGGGAAACCCGGAGAGACCGCCCTTTTGGCGGATGGTGGAGAACTCGTCGCGCCTCCCGGTCAATATCTTGTGGGGGTAGCTCTGGTGCCCTACATCCCAGATTATGTGGTCTTCTGGAGAGTTAAAGACATAGTGCAGGGCGATGGTAAGCTCTACCACGCCAAGGCTGGAGGCCAGGTGCCCGCCAATGGGCGAGAGCTTCTCCAGGATGAACTCGCGTATCTCCCCTGCCAGGGTTTCAAGCTGGGGTTTGCCAAGCTCTTTAAGATCTGCAGGGCTATCTATGCGTTCAAGAATGCTCATAGGGTATCGTTACGACTCCAGCTGGTTCAGTGTCTATCAATAATCGCGGTTACCGACGAATTTGGCAAGCGCGCAAAGTGCGCTTGCGTCTTCGCCAAAGGGCTCAAGCGCCTTTAGCGCGCCGGTTATCAGTATTTTCAGATGCTCTTTGGCCCCGGCCATCCCCATGATGGTGGGATAGGTGGCCTTGGAGTTGCCCTCGTCGCTCCCGACAGGTTTGCCCAAAACAGCAGTATCACCCTCTACGTCGAGGATGTCGTCATCTATCTGAAAGGCCAGCCCCAAGCGGTCGGCATAGAGTCGCAGGGCCTTTAGCCGGGCGTCATCAGCACCTGCCGCCATCGCGCCGGTCAGCACCGAGGCGCGGATTAGCGCGCCGGTCTTGTGCGTGTGCAACAGCTCAAGGGTGGGAAGATCAAGAGGCAACCCCTCGCTGATCACGTCCATCACCTGCCCGCCGGCCATACCGGCGGAGCCCGAGGCCGACGCTATCTCGTGGATGCACGCCAAGAGCACCCCGGGTTCGTAATCGGCGGCCACTTCAGTGCTCGTCAACATCGAAAAAGCGTCGGTCAAGAGGGTGTCGCCCGAAAGTATCGCCATCGCCTCGCCGTATTTTACGTGGTTGGTCGGCATCCCTCTTCGCAGCTCATCGTCATCCATCGCCGGAAGGTCGTCGTGGATAAGCGAATAGGTGTGGATCATCTCGATGGCGAGCGCAAAGGGCAGCGCCACCCTGGGCTCGCCGCCTACCGCCTCTGCCGCAGCAAAAGCCAGGGCAGGCCTGAACCTCTTGCCGCCTGCAAAAAAACTGTAGCGCATCGACGCGCCCAGCACCGCCGGGAGCCGATCGTCCGGCGGCAATATTTTGTCGGCGAAGCCCTCTACCTGCGCTTTGCAGGAAGCAAAAAACGCTTCGAGGTCAAACGCCCCCTCACTGTGCCCCATCGGTCTCGTCTCCTGTGGTGAAAAGATCGGCGGTCACATCCTTGCCGGGGCCGTCGCGCAAAATACGCACTTTGCGC